>CAZQUW010000087.1:21708-23803 GCA_964596215.1 uncultured Planctomicrobium sp.
AGGCGCTGGTCTCCGCGTACCGATGCTGGAAGTTCCTGACCGTGCAGTTGCTTCAATCCGGGTTTGTAATCGAACAGATCCAGTTGTGATGGGCCGCCATGCATGAAGAGATAAATGATGCGTTTAGCGCGTGGCGCGAAGTGCGTGGCCGCGCCCGCGGCATTCATTTTGCTATCATGCATCAGTGACGCGAGGGCCAAGCTGCCAAGGCCCACCCCGGACTGATTGAGAAACTGGCGGCGGAGGAGCGGGATGTTCATCGTTTTGTGATGGCCTCATCAAGATTCAACACGGTTTGCGCGACGACGGTCCAGGCTGCGTGCTCGCGCACATCGAGCGACCCGGCATCGGCCGCTGTCCCACCGCCTGCAATCAGCTGCCGCGCGGACTCGGGATTCCCGGCAAAACGCTCCAATTGGCGTTGCAACAGTCCGCTCAAGATCGTCACTTCGTCGGCAGTGGCAGCGCGTCCGAGGACCCGCTGCCACAAATGTCGCATTCGCGTTTCGGCATTGCCGTTCAGCCGCAAGACCTGGGCGGCAAGGTTTGTCGATGCCGCGACATAGGTCTGGTCATTCAGCAGTACGAGCGCCTGCAATGGGGTATTGGTGCGAGCACGTCGCACGGTGCATTTTTCCCGAGTCGGGCCATCGAACGTCAGCAATACCGGCGGGGGAGCCTGACGCTTCACGTACGTGTACAGGCTGCGCCGCCACCTTCCATCACCGGCGTCAGGAACATAACTGTCCTCGCTGTTGAAGGACACCGCTTCCCACAGCCCCGGCGGTTGAAATGGCTTCACACTGGGGCCGCCGATGCGTCGGACCAACAGCCCGGACACAGCCAGAGCCTGATCTCGCAGCATTTCCGCAGAGAGCCGGAAGCTCGGCCCGCGGGCCAGCAACCGGTTCTCCGGATCGCGGACCTGCGAATCGCGCAGTGTGAATTGCGAACTCTGCCGATAAGTTCGTGACATCACGATCTGTTTCAGGAGGGCCTTCACATTCCAGCCACTCTCGCGAAAGGTCGCAGCCAGCCAGTCCAGCAGTTCCGGGTGCGTCGGCGGTTCACCCTGCGAACCGAAATCATTCACCGTGCGAACGAGACCCTCACCAAAACAGTGTTGCCAGAGACGATTCACGGCCACGCGGGCGGTGAGCGGATTATCCGCTGAGACCAGCCACCGCGCGAAACCCAGCCGATTCCGCGGCGCCCCTTCCGGCCACAGGGCGATCGCCGCAGGAACGTCGGGAGTCACAACCTCCCCGGGCCGCGTGTACTCACCACGCTCCAGCAAATGGGTGGCACGGGGTTTGTCCATTTCCTGCATCACCAGTGCGGTGGGAATGGCTGCGCGCAACTCGCTTACCGCTTGAATCGCAGCTTTCAACCGCTGGCGCGCGGCACGGACCGTCGGATCGGCAAAGCGGTCAACGTAATAGTCGAGCAACACATCAGCCTGCAGGGCGCTCCGTTTCGCCGCAGCCACAGCGACGATGCCTCGAATTCGTTCGCCCCAAAACCAGTCGTTGACGGTCTGCTTATCCAGGCAGTGCTGAATGATGCGGACTTCATCGATCAACCCGTAATAACCAAGCCCCGAATCGCGCCGCCCGATGCGCAGTGGTTCGGCGTTCTTCAAGCTTCCATCCAGTGTGTCGCGACGCGTTTCAAAGGCGGCGGGGGCGCCATCGACAAACACCTGCAAGCCACTCGCTTTACGGGAACCATCATAGGCCACAACGACATGATGCCAGGCGTTGTTGCTCATGGCGCTCACCGCCGACACTTCAATAGCACTTACCCCCCAGCGGTGCACCAGGTTGATCTGGAGGCGTCCCTTTTGACTGATCACCTCCACACCACGGCGATTGCCGGCCGGTTCGATCAGCGATACCGGGCAACTTAAGGACGCGGTCGCATTCAGCCACAGGCCGATTGTCCAGGGGGCATCGGGATTGAAGTCCGACAGTTCAGTCTCGACGTGTTGAGTCGCATCGAACTTCGCGGCTTGTCCGTGAATGCCGGCCTCAAACATGAGGCTCGTCCCCCGCGACTGAGCCCGGCCGCTGAGTTCGCCATTAAAGCCTTCATG
>CAZQUW010000088.1:0-17875 GCA_964596215.1 uncultured Planctomicrobium sp.
GGAGTTTTTGATGTGGCCGCTGCGAGACCCAGGTTGCGCCACCAGTCCTTGAATCCGGAAGTCGAGTTCCGCATCGGTGCAGTCCCGGAAATAGGGGTTATCGGCTCGGGCGCGATTCCGGATATCGCTGGCCAGTCCGTTATAGGCGCGCCCCAGCCAGCCGGCATATTGACCGGTCCTGTCGTAACCTTGCAGACGCCCCAGACTAAATGCCGATTCTCTGTTCCAGCCCGAACAGCCGGACTGCGTTGTCGCGCAGGATCAACTTCTTCTCGGCATCAGTGAGGTCGGCGTGATCGATCCGGATGCGGTGCATGGAAGCATGGTAGAGCGGTGTATCGGTTCCAAACAGAACGCGATCCGCGCCCACTTCCTTAACGGCCCATTCGATCAGCTTCGGGGTTACTGACCGTGCGCTGGAAGTGTCCGCGAACACGTTGCCGTGCTTGCTCTGCTGTATCGCCCGAACCTGGTGTGTCAGGTCGCCGTCCCAGCCGCAGCCAATGTGCGCAAGAATCAATCGCACTTCGGGAAAGTCATTAATAAACGGCATGAAATCGGCGGCCAGGCTGTTCTGTTCGCTGCTGTGCGTGAGCACAACCGCGCGGTGCTGAGCTGCGAACTCAAAGATCTTTCGCCCATGCTCGACGATGGGGTAAACGTGCTCTTCAGGATGGATTTTGATGCCGACACATTTGGGGGACTGCAACATCTCGGCTGCTTGTTCGTAAGTCGCGGGAGTCAGCGGATCGATCACGACATACTGCAGCAGTCCGGCGGTTTCCGCGACGATGCGGGCCGCGTTCTGATTTCCCAGTACGGGATTGCCACCTCCCCGGGGCAATAGAGCCTCCAACGGTGAAACGATGGTCAGCTCAATATTCGCCCGGCGGGCTCGGGCGACCACGACGTCAGCGTCACCGGTCATAAAGTCCGCCGTCACGTCGTCCTGACCGCGACGCATGTAGCGGCCATAATGTCCGTGGGCATCAATTGCAGGAATCAGGTTACTCGTCATTGAAAACCTTACTGGTCGATTGCGTGCTGACCGCGGGGGGCTCGAATTGTTCCAATGCGGAACAGTGTCTTACGAACTGATTGTCTCAGGTTCCGCCTGTCGCTCCGGGTGGCCGGGCAGGAAGGGATCAACAGGATCACCAATGCCATAAAGCCCAGCGCGACCGCGAAGCTCAGGCGAAATCCAAACGCGCACGTATACACCAAACAAAAATAATCGGAAATTGCTCCCAGTATCGCGCCGGCGGGTGCCGCTGGCAACATGGTCAGGGATGCAAATCCCATCTTACTGCGTGTCCGCGCTTTCGACGAACAGCTGAGAATATAGTTGGTCATATACACGCCGAAGAGTTCGCCTGCTCCCAGCAGGCCAAACACCAGGAGCAACCAGTAACCGGGAACAATCATGGCCCAGGCGATCTCAGCCGCCGCACAAAGCGCCGTAACCAACATCGTGGCCCGCGGCCCCGAACGGGTCAACAACGCCCCCACGCAGTCCCGCGGCGATTTCGAATCCGAATCGCAAGGCCTGCTGATAGCCGTCCAGCTTCTGTGTTGGCACCCCTGACGGATGTTCTGTGGTGAAGACGATGTGCTACTCGCATTGCGGGGTGGGGAAGGCTTGGTGCGCGCTGCAATTCATCGCACACTGTGTGTGCTGGTGTGCATGGACTCTCAGCAAAGTTCGCCCGAATCCGAGGCAGGGCCGGCGACGGGTTGACTGATTAGCGGAGGCCCGTTTGCGAACTGGCCCCCGAGCTTTCCAGGAGTCGCTGCTGGAGTACATCTCGTCCGTTTTGAATGTGCTCCAGCATCGAGATCCGCGCCAGCTCGGGGTCATGAGCCTTCAGGGCGGCGACAAATCGCTGGTGCTCGGCGGCGACATTGGAATTGCGGTCCAGTGACCCCTTGGCGAAGTCGTGACGGACGTGAGCCAGCAGACGCAGCGATTGGATCAGTGTGGTCAACAGTTCGTTTCCGGCAGCGCTCAGGATCGTTCCGTGGAACACCCGTTCTTCATCAATCAGTTCGCTGTGGATGTTCCACAGCTCGCGCGCCGATTCGGATTGGGAGATCGGCGTCTCACAATTTTGGTCGCGTTTGCAGGAGTTTTCGAGAATCTTCAACTGCGCCGCAGTGATGCGCTCGGCCGCCCGTGCCGCGGCATAAGGTTCGATCAGTTCGCGCAGATCGCAAAGATTGGCAAATTCTTCGGCGGTCAGCTCGCGGACGTAGGTACCGCTTTGAGCACGGCATTCGACGAGCCCCGCTTTTTCCAGCTGCCCCAGTGCGTGCTGCACAAGGGCCGGGCTGACCCCGATCTCTTCTGCTAGTTTGCGACGGGAGAGCTTTTCGCCAGGTTCCAATTCGCCGCGCGTCAGTTTATTGCGAATGTATTCGTACTTCGCATCTAACTGAGAAGTTTTCGCCATTTAGTAAAGGCTGCTTCCTCGAAAGCACGACGTAAGAATTGGCCAGCGTTCGTCAACACGGGAACTGCGGGACACCGTTCGGGTTTGCCTTGGGGTGACACGAATTGTCTGCAATCATCGAGTCTAGGACAGGGGTCTACCGGCTGCCAGAGTTGCTGCTGTCAGTGCTGCTGTCAGCGGTCTGAGGCACCTTGTGGAGGTCGATGCGCCCTGCTCTGCCGTGGCCTGTCGCCTGGCACTTTGGGGCGGGAAGATTCGATTGCCGGGTGAACCGATACGGAGAGTCAGACCCCAGGTTCTTGTACCCATTTGAAACATTCCCTCCCTGGCGCGCTGGAGTTAATTGTTGGACCTGGAATTATATTCGCCGAGCGACTGTTTCTGGGGGAGATGGTCTTGCAGCCGAAACTTGGGCCGTTCGTGTGAGTTGACGAATGCGGCGATGTCGACCGCCTCCTGGTCTGTGAGATCGACTTCATCTAACGGCATCGAGACCTTGAGCCAGGAGGCCAGCTGCACGACGTTTGCCAGGCCGGCACCGTCGTTGAAGGATTGCAGGCCCCACACGGGCGGATTTTCCCTGTCGCCGTGGCCGTCGTCGCCATGACAGGAAGCGCAGCGGTCTGTATACAGTTGCGCCCCGGCTGCCGAGTCGGCTTTGGTCACATCGACCTTCAGTTGCGGTACCGCATGTGGTCCAGCGGGGCGATCGGGGTTCATGCGGATCGGCTGGTCGGCCGCGAGCCAGGTGATGTAGGCTGCAATCGACACGGAGACTTCGCTGCCCAATGGGGGCCTGATCCCGTTGCAGCTGCGCATGAAGCAATTCAGGATTCGATCTTCCAAGGTGATCACCCGCTGTTCGCGCGGCGACCACGCCGGATAGGCGGTCGCGACACCAAGAAATGTGGCCGCCTGAGGATCGCTCCCATTCTTTAAGTGGCACGACGTGCAGTTCAGCGCGTTGCCCACGTAGGGCTTGGTCAGGGGGTGGCTGGTGGTGTGTGCGACCAGTTCTCGCCCCAGACGAATCGCATCACCCAGCGGACCCGGGGGGATGGGGCGCTTAATGGCAGCCGGCGGCGCGTCGGCCGCCTGGCTCTTCCACGTTACTCCCCACAACACAGCAAAGCCCGCGCACATGGCGAGCGGAAGCATGGACCTCATGTCGTCGGTACTCCTGAGTATTCTGGCGACTACGGAACCGGAAGATAGGAATATCCGTCGGCTTGTTTGTTGATTACGGCGGTCAGAGCGGCGGCGGCAATCGGAATTTCGTTCGCCACTTCAGTGTCGGGGAAACCCTTGTAGTTGAGTGCCTGGCCGCAGACGAGGACTTCCACCCCCGCTTTCTGTAGTTCGCGGATCAGCGGCAGGTTCGGATTCTGCTCGACCTGGAATCGCGATTTGTATGCCGCATCGTTCAAGACAGATTTGGTGGCCTCACCGTGCAGCACAATCGTGATTTTCACATCCTGGGCCTGTCGTCCGGCGGCCCCGTAGAGATTCAGCAATCTGGCGACACGGTCCAGGCTCTTGTTGACATCGGCTGGCTTGGCATCGGCTGTGGCATCAAACACCACCTTGGCGCCCGCCCGAGGTTGCTCGACGGCGTTCGGTCGCGGCAGGACAGCGCCGTGCTTCGGAATAATGGGGAATACGAGCTGCGGTACGGGAACCTTCTCAAAGGCGACTAAGTAGTTCTCCTTGAGCGTTTCGCGTTCCTCTCGGACTTTGCGAAAGCCCGATTGCACGATCTCCGCTTCAAAAACTTCCTGGCCGGCCCGGACGTGCCCCATGACCCATTCGGTGCTCACCCCCTCGACGCGGCGAAAGTCGATCAGGATGACCCGTCCCCCCGGCTTCAATGCGCGGTGCAGCGAAGCCATGGTCTTCAGGGGGAATTCAAAGTGGTGGTAAGTATCGCAGATGAACGCGACATCGACAGAATCAGGGGGCAGTTCTGTCGAATCGGGTTTGCAGAGGACAGTTTCCACATTCCGCTGTCCGGCTGCACTGGTGGTTTTCTGAATGTAATTGAGAAACTCGGGCGCGATGTCAACGGCAAACACTTTGCCCTCCTGGCCCACAGCGTCCGAGAACATTCGTGTGAACAGCCCGGTTCCCGCACCGATATCGGCGACCGTTTTGCCCGGGTGAATCTCGCAGGCGGCCACGATCTCTTTACGCCGTGCGAACACTTCACGACTCTCGATCTCAAACTTGCCAACAAACGCCTGGGGGTCAGGAGCGCGGAACGGGTCGTTGACGCCCGGCTTAACACTTTTTTCCTGGGCCGAGACGGCTGGCAGCACCTGGACCACGAGTGCCAGGGCCCAGAGGAGAGTTCCAAAACGCGACATGCTGAGAATTCCTTTCGAAGAATGTGTAGTCAGCGGCACCGGACTGCAGGGCACCTGTGGATTCACTTCAGGCCGGTCTGTTCGTCGTGCCGCGTGGTTCTCATGTGTTCGTAGGTGGCGTGATCTCTGGTAAAACTTCAAACACGCCGAAGAAGAATTGCTGTGGTTTGCCGGTCGGTGTCAGGTGGGTGTGCGACAATTCTCGCACCAGCTTGAATCGCGGACCGAGCTCGCGCGACAGTGTCGTCGCATTATATCGGCAGACTTCCTGGCCACTACACCGCAGCGGGCCATCAACTGCAAAAGTGCCGATAATCAAATGGCCCCCGACACGTACCGTGCGCATCACGAGGTCGGTATATTTCCGGCGGTCAGTGGTGTCTGTCAGGAAGTGGAACACCGCCCGATCATGCCAGACGTCGCAGGGGGCCAGGTTCGTGATCTGGCAGATATCGGCTGCGATCCAGTGGACCCGTTCCGCTGCAGCGCCCAATCGAACTCGGGCATGTTCGAGTGCTACTTCGGATATGTCCAGGACCGTAATGGAACTGTAACCGAGCGCTACCAGGTGATCGACCAGACGTGAAGCCCCGCCTCCCACATCGATCACGCTGCCATGCGAGGGACAAGCGGTGTTGATCAAGTCCAGTGAGACTTGCGGTTCCGATTCGAACCAGCTGACATCAGTCACCGCCTTGGTTTGGTAAATCGAATTCCAGTGCTCGTGACGATTCATGGCGTCGGCTCCCTTGATGTGCGAAATCGGTCAATCCGCATGCGTGCCGCGGGGACAGGCTACATGCGTCCCTTGAGCATGCCGTGCCAATAGAAGAGGGGCAGCAGGTAGCGTTTGAGAATCCACATGCTCCAGCGTTCTTTCGACTGATCGACCGGAAATGTCTCGTCGGGTTCTTTCTTGTAATTGAACTCGGCCAGAACCATCTTGCCGATGCCTGTGACCAGGGGGCACGACGTGTAGCCGTCATACTTGGCTGGCAAGGGTTGGCCCTGCATGGCCGCAGCGAGATTTTTCACCACGACCGGCGCCTGCTTGCGGATTGCGGCACCGGTCTTCGAAGTCGGCAGATTGCTGCAGTCACCCAGCGCGAAAATATTGGCAAACCGGATGTGACGAAGCGTGTCTTTGTCGATATCGACCCAGCCACTCTTGTCGGCCAGCGGACTGCTGGCAATGAATGCCGGCGGTCCCATGGGGGGAGTCACATGCAGCAGGTCATAGGGAATCGTGACCGTCTCCTGGGTGTCGAGATTCTTAAAGTCCGCTGTTTTTTGTTCAGGATGAATCTCGATCAGTTCGTGCCGGAACCGGCAATCGATCTCCTTCCGCGCGACGACTCGTTCCAGCGTGGCTTTGTAGGGTTCGATCGCAAAGATGTTGGGGAGCGCCGAGGCGAAGATAATCTTCGTCTTGTCCCGGACTCCGGCCTCACGCAGGCGGTCATCTGCCAGGTACATGATCTTTTGTGGCGCCCCTCCGCACTTGACGGCTCCTGAGGGATTCGTGAAGACGGCGTTGCCCCCTTGAAAGTTGCGAATTGCTTCCCACGTCGAGTCGACGGTCGCAAACGAATAGTTGCTGCACACGCCCTTCTTGCCGACCGACTCTTTCAAACCGGGAATCTTGTCCCAGTTGATCTGCAATCCCGCACCAACCACCAGCCAGTCGTAGGTGATCGTCCGGCCGTCGCGCGTGCGAATGGAGTTTTGTTCCGGGAGAAACTCGGCAACCGCATCGCGGATCCAGGTTACGCGTCGCGGGATGACCGAGGCTTCTGAGTGCTCGGTTGCTTCTTTCTTCGCCAGGCCCGCCCCCACCAGCGTCCAGAGTGGTTGATAATAATGCTTATCCGATGGTTCGATGACTGCTACGTCGCGGCGATTGAACCAGCCGCGCGTCAGTTGGGCCGCAACCGTGATGCCTGCAGTGCCCCCTCCGACGATCACAACTTGATGATGGATGGTTTCCGACATGTTGTATTTCCTTGCCCCCGTTCAGGCACTGAGATTACGAATGATCACAAAGGCCGCCACCGCCAGAATGGCGACGACGAAGACTTTTTGGAGCGCCGGTCCCGACAACCGGCGACCGATTTGCTGGCCGGCAAACAGGCCGCCGATCCCACCGACCACGAACAAGGCTGTGATGGTCGGGGCGATGGCGTACCCGGCCCAGAGTTGCGATGCAATGCCCGATACACTGACGAGTGCGATGACCATCAGGGATGTGCCAACTGCGCGATGGATCGACATGCCACTGAAGAGTACGAGAGCGGGGACGATGACGAATCCTCCGCCCACTCCGAAGATTCCCGATAACACGCCCGTTAACACTCCGACGACCAGCAGCAACACGGCGCATCGCGAATTTAAGATCAGCACCCCCTGGGCATCGCGCTGGCAGGTGGGGCCGTCGACATGTTCGTGGGGTGGGCAAGCGGGTCCCGGAAGGACCGGATGCGATGCCTGTTGCCAGAGCCGGACTGCCACCAGCACCATCAGACCGGAGAATGACAGTAACAGCACTGTTTCAGGCAGGAACCCGGCGATCCAGGTGCCGACCGGTGCGCCCACCATGCCCGCGATGGCGAACAGCAAGCCGGTGCGGATTTCGACCTGACCCAGCTTCCAGCGATGCAGGAAGCCGACCAGCGACGTGGCGCCGACGGCCGCGAGTGAAATTCCGACCGCCTCCCGGGCCGGGACATTGAGTCCGTAAACCAGCAGCGGAACCGCAAAGATCGCGCCTCCGCCGCCGGTCAGACCCAGCGAGAGCCCCACAACCGTTCCAAAAATCAAGCTCAGCCATAGCATGTTGTGTTCTCCGGGGTCTGTTGATCAGCTTGCTTTGGGACTGGAAGCGCGATTCGTAATCAGTGGTCCCCCGGGTGGACAGTCTCGTGCTCATGGTTCGCGGCTGGCCGCGTCGCGTGCTGTGCAGCGTGCTTGTTGTGTGGCACCCGGCAGGCACCGCTCATGCAGGTCTGAATCCCAAACAGTGGCAGAATCCAGAGGTTCAAGGCGATCCAGCCCCCAAATAATGCGGCAAAAAACAGTACGTCGTTCACGATATCGTCTCCTGATAGAGTACGAAGTGCAGGGATTACTTCGTACAGGCTGTGGTACAACCGGGTGTCGCTGCTCCGTCAGTTTCAGTCGGTAGCTTCGAAGCCATCCAGGCCTTGATGCCGCCGACCAGGTCTGTCACGTTCTTCCGCCCGGCTGCTGCCAACAGGCTCGTTCCCAACGCCGATCGATACCCCCCCTCACAATGGACGACGACCGGGTGATCAGACGGGATCTCGGCCATCCGCTCCCGCACATGTGTCAGCGGGATGTTGTGGCTGCCAGTAATGTGTCCTGAGTTCCATTCCTTCTCGGAACGAACATCTACGACAAAGGGGGCAACAGACTCGGCCAGCTCTGCGGCTAATGCCGGGGCTGTGATCCGGGGAATAACACTGACCAGTTCGGGACGAGTCTCCAGGGCCTGCATACCATCACGCAAATAGCCTGCGACGTTATCGAAGCCGATGCGGCCCAGACGCATCACGGCCTCTTCTTCGCTACCGGGTTCGGCGATCACTACGATGGGTTGATCGTGGCTGAGGATCGACCCGCACCATGTGGCATACTTGCCTTTCAGGCCGATGTTGATTGAACCCGCCAGATGTGCCCCCTCGAAATCGGCGGCCTCGCGCACGTCTACAAGTTGTGCTCCCTGGTTCTTCAGCCGCACCGCGTCATCGACGCTGAGTGCCTGCAATGACGAACGCAGTGTGGCTTCCAGATCGGGACGTTCCTGTCGATTTTTAATCGCGTCGTAGACGAAGTAGTCGGGGGCCTCGGGCTGCTCGCTGGTCACCAGTCGCTTGAATTCCTCCAGGCTCATGGGTTGCAGGGCATAGTTAAACTTCTTTTGCTCGCCGATCGTCGAGACCGTCTCTTTACTCAAATTCTTGCCGCACATGGAACCGGCACCGTGTGCGGGATAAACAAGTGTCGTGTCGGGCAATTCGCGGAGCTTGGCGAGAGACCCGTAGAGCATGTCTGCCAGTTCATCAGCAGTGACACCGATGGAAGCCAGCAGATCGGGGCGGCCCACGTCACCGATAAAGAGTGTGTCGCCGGTCAGGACGGCGTGCGGCACGGTTGTGCTGCGGGGCACATCAAACACCAGCAGCGAGATCCCCTCGGGCGTGTGCCCCGGTGTTTCCAGAAATTGCAGTCGAACGTCCCCCAAGTCAATCAAGTCGCCATCCTTTACGGCCTGGAAATCAAACTCGGCTTGGGCCCGGGATCCCATCACAATCCGGGAACCGGCTCGATTACGAAGTTCAATATGACCGGCCAGGAAGTCGGCATGAAAATGGGTCAGGACGACATACTTGATGGCGTAACCACCCTCTTGAGCGTCACGCAGGTACTGCTCGATGTCGCGCTGGGGATCCACCACGACTGCCTGCCTGGTCCGTTCGTCGGCGATCAGGTATGAGGCGTGCGCCAGACAACCGAGATAATATTGTTTGAGAATCATGATTGATGTTTTTCTGTAAATAGAAGGAAGTTTTGTGTCACCAAGGGGATGCCGGGTGGTTCAACCCACCCGCCGCGTGGCAGCCGGTGCTGTCGCGAGGTGATTCAATGCTTGTCGCAGTGCCGATTCGGAGAGGACTCCCGATGCCTGACCGGCCACCTTTCCGTCGACCACGAAAGACAATGTTGGAATCGACTGGACTTGAAATTGGCTGGCCAGTTCCTGCTCCTGATCGATGTTGACTTTGACAATCTTGGCCCGTCCGCCGAATTCGATGGCCAGTCGTTCGAGGACCGGTGCGAGCATGCGGCAGGGGCCGCACCAGTCGGCATAGAAATCAATCAGCACGGGCACTGCCGAGTGGATGACTTCGTTGGCGAACGTGGCCTTGGAAACGTGTTTGATGGAACTCATGATGCTCTCCTGAACCTGGCGATATTCTGGTGTCTGGGGCGAAACTCAGTTGCAGCAGGAAGGCTTCGTGCCGCTGGTCGTACCGCCGGCGGTCCCCGTTGTCGGTGGCTTGGGGACCTGATTCCAGGGCATCCGGGCCAGCAACATGCCCATGCCACAGGTATCTGTGACTCCGGCAAATACCAGTCCGGCACCGACGAATGCTGACAGCCCCAGCCAATAGGGGTGAGCGAAATAGCCCAGCAGTGAGCCAATCAGCACGAGCGAACCGGCCGCGATCCGGACTTGGCGTTCCAGCGAGATGGCCTTCTGACCACGCACCACGGCCAGTCCAGCCTGATCCCAAGCCTGGGTGCCCCCTTCGACATTCACGACATTGGTGTAGCCCGCGGCCAAAAATTTCTCGCACGCCTGCTTGCCGCGGCTTCCCGATCGACAGATCACATACAGGGGCTGGCTCGAATGACTGCGGCCCGCGGCAATTTTCGCCGCATCCAGCTGATCGAGCGGCACATTGCGTGCACACCCGACATGCACCTCGCGGTACTCGACTGGAGTCCGCACATCAATCAGCTCGACGTTCTGGCCCGACTGCACGATGTCATGCAATTTTTGCGGTGAGATCGTTGTAATGCTCATGTTCTGGTCCTTAATTCTGGAGTGACTGCAATAGATTGAGATGTCGGAAACTGTCGACATATGTGGTGAAATAAAAGAGCTCTATTTCCTTGATCCCGCATCAAAGCGATCCTCGATACATTTGAGGATATTCTTCAGATGCGGTTCGGAGACTCGATAGAAAACCTTACGACCGTCTTTCTCGCTGGTGAGGAATCCACAACGCTGCATCAGACGCAGGTGCTCGGACGCCATCGCGCTGGGTAACCCGCACGCCTCTGCCAGCTCGGCAACTGTGAAGTCACCTTGAAGCAACATCTGTACCATCCGCAAGCGATGTGGGTGTGCTAACGTGCGGAGACACTCCGCCGCTTGCCCCAATGCATCCAATTCAGTCAGTCGCAGTTGTACTTTATTCATCGTCATTAACTCCTCACACACTCAAATATATCGGAAGGTTCCGACATGTCAAGTGGAATTTGACGAAATCAGAAACGGAATTTCTCGGATGGAGGTTCGCAGATCTCCGAAGCGATGGAAGTTGCACAGCGGCCAAGTCACGATCTGCGTGCCGCACTGCGACAATTGCGAGGGGGGCAGGCATGCAACCATGCTGGCTCAAATCGCGACCGATTTGCAAATTGGCTTTCGCCGTGGTACTCGATGGATCTAAGGCCGTGATTACGTCGTGACCGTTGCCGTTCGCTTTTCTTATTTAGATTTGGTGCGCGATGCCTCAACGACTGCTGTTTGCGTTGCAGAAATTTCGTCCCGGGCGTTTGTTTGCGCTGTTGCTGGCATCGATCTTTGGAGTGGAAGCGGTCGTCATGCTGCTGCTTCCGCGATTGTTGCCTGCGAACATCAGCGTCAGCCTGACCGCGCTGGTCGATGCGTGCCTGTTGACGTCGTTACTGGCGCCGGTGGTCTGGATGCTGGTGATTCGTCCCTTGCAACTGGTGGCCGAAATGCGGCAGCGGATGCTGGCGATGGTGTTGTCCGCTCAAGAGGAGGAACGCCGCAGGATCGCACGTGATCTACATGACGAATTGGGGCAATCTCTGACGGGCCTGCTGGTTGGACTTCGCACGATCGAAGAAGCGAGCACAGAAGAAGCTGTTCGGACGCTCGCCCGGCGCTTGCGGCAGGTTGGTAGTGACACCCATGCGGAGATCCGTCGGCTGGCCCGCGGTTTGCGCCCTGCCATTCTCGATGATGCGGGCCTGCATCCTGCGTTAGAGCATCTGCTCGCTGATCTGTGTGCGATACAGGATATTGATGCACATTTTGAACCGGGGCAGCCTGATATTCCGCGATTGCCCGGTGACATCGAAACGTCGCTGTACCGGATTGTGCAGGAAGCGACGGCGAACGCGGTCCGCCATGGGAAAGCGACCCGGCTGCGGGTGAGTGTGAAAGCCACGCCGCAGGAAGTCCGTTTGACAATTTGCGATAACGGTCAGGGGTTCGAGCCGGCCAGGGTGATGCGGCGAACGAATGCCGAGGCTCCATTTGGACTGACAAACATTTTCGAACGAGCCTGGCTCTGTGGAGGCGATGTCTCGCTACAATCCCAAGTTGGACAGGGTGCGACGATTGAAGTCAGGATCCCCCTGCCCGCGACAGAGGTACTGCATGTCCAAGATTCGCGTTCTGGTGGCTGACGATCACGCCGTGTTGCGTGCCGGGCTGAAGTTGTTGATAAATACTCAGCCCGATCTGGAAGTCGTCGGTGAGGCCAGTGACCACCGCCAGGCACTCCAGCAGGCATTGGCGTTGAAGCCGGATGTCCTGAGTCTGGACATGTCGATGCCTGCCGGGAATGGGATTCAGGTGATCCAGACGCTTGCCCGCGAGTGTCCCCAGGTTCGCGTTCTGGTGCTCACCATGCACGACGACCCGGCTTATTTTCGCATGGCCCTGGCTTCCGGGGCCGTAGGCTACGTCTGTAAGAAGGCCGCCGACAGCGAACTGCTGACGGCCATCCGGCAAGTGGCCAAAGGTAAGGTTTACACCCAGCTCGAGCTCGCGTCAGACGGGGGGGCTCGAACGTCACCGGCAATGGCTGGTGCGGCCCGTAGTCCGCTTGAGGAACTTAGCGAACGGGAACGGGAAGTCTTGCAGTTTCTGGCGCAGGGCTTCACCAACCAGGCTATTGCCGATCGCCTGCTGTTGAGCGTGAAAACGGTGGAGTCATATCGAGCGCGCCTGATGTCGAAATTGCACATGCGCAGTCGCGCCGAATTGACTCAATTTGCGTTGGAATCGGGACTGTTGCTGCCACCGCAAGACACTGAATAGACTCTCGTAAAACCCCTGTGTCAGTTCAGAATCGCTTGAAGTATCGCCGTTCTGAACTTCTCACAACTGGTTCGTTCGCGGGCTTGGCCTGTACTGGTCTGGCCGATTGATTGATCGCGCACACCGTCTGTGCAGTCGCGATATCTCCGCCGTGCCGGGGAAACCCCGGCAGACTTTTGCCACTGTCAGGGGAAACCCCTGCATACGACCGCACGGGCTGATCCTAGAGTAACTGAGAGACAATTCTCGGTAACTGAATGCACGGGGCAGTTTTGCAATTGTCGAAAGCCACGGCGCTCTGTTGGGGGCAGCGCCGCACGGTGCCTTTCGAATAGGTGTGGTCTTTGCCGTCCGCCGGAAATCAGTCTCGCCGCCAAGTTGGCACACGTCACTCAGCGCACATTTCAATCCCATCCACGAGGCCATCATGTTGCTCGACTTCACGCAGATCATATCTCGCTTCCTGGATGCTCGCTTTCACCGTGGCACGACCGGGCGTCGTCTGCGTTCGCAACTGCGACAAACGTCGATCGAATCACTTGAGCCACGGACGTTGCTGACGGCACCATTGGTCGCAGATGTCTTGCAAGGGACCGCTGGCACTACTGTCACGGGAACCGTCTACGATGACGTCGATTCCAACGGAGTCAGGTCGGCCGGCGAAAATGGAGTCAGCGGATGGACGGTTTATTTGGATCTCGACAACAGCGGAACGTTGAACACCGATGCGGCGGGCACAGCTGAGCCATCCGCGGTGACCAATGTCGATGGCGATTTTGTGATCAGTCACCTGATCCCCGGTCTCTACCGGGTGAGCGAAGTGGTGCAAAGCGGCTGGACTCCCACGGCCCCGGTCTCGCAGGATGTCACGGTCTTCAAGGATCAAGACAACAAGGTGGATTTCTTCAACTTTAGTGGTGGAGAGATCGTGGGGACGGTCTGGAACGATCTCAATGGCGATGGGATCCGGGCGACCGATCCCGTCAGCGGTGAGTTTACTGATCCCGGTTTGGCGAGCTGGACCGTTTTCCTGGATCTCAACAACAATCTCAGCGCTGATCCCGATGAGCCGTCGACGTTGACCGACGCGAACGGCTTGTATTCCTTCTCCAATCTGCCGGAGGGTGATTATGAAGTCACCGAGATCCAGCCTGCGGGCTGGGATGTGCCTCCGAAATTCGATATCCGGCAGACCGCGGCCGTCGTGGCGCGACAGCAGGTAACGCAGGATTTCGCGAATTTCAGCCTGATCAATGGATCGATTCAGGGGACTGTCTGGAATGACCTGAATGCGGACGGCGTACGGGCCACCGATCCTGTGACCGGCGAATTCACAGATCCCGGGCTCGCTGACTGGACGGTCTTTCTCGATTTGAATGGAAATCGAGTCCCCGATGTGGGCGAGCTCTCTACCGTCACTGATGCCCACGGGAATTATTCGTTCATCAGTCTGCTGGCCGGTGACTACGAGGTGACCGAGGTTCTGCCCGATGGTTGGGACGTGTCGCGGACTTTCGACACCCGGCAGACGGTATCGGTAGCGGGTGGCACTGCGTCGACGGCCGGTGATTTTGCAAACTTCACCGTCTTGAACGGTTCAATTCGAGGGACGGTCTGGAATGATCTCAACCGTGACGGGACTCGGAATGCCGATCTGGCCGGCACGTTCACCGATCCGGGACTGTCCAGCTGGCAAGTCTTCCTCGACTTGAATCGCAATAAGTTAGCGGACGCGGGCGAACCCACGACGTTGACTGATGCCAGCGGCAATTATGCATTTACCAATCTGCAAGTCGGCGATTACGAAGTCCAGGAAATCCTGCCCGCGCGTTGGGAAACTACGGTGGGCCATGACAACACGCAGACGGTAACGGTGTTCTCCGGGACGGAATCTGTGGCCCAGGACTTTGCGAACTTCAATCTGACGACCGCCATCGCGGGGTCGGTGAGTGGAACCGTCTGGAACGACATCAATGGCAACGGCGTCCGTGATTTGAATGCGGCGACTGGTGCGTTTACGGACCCCGGTCTCGCCGACTGGGTCGTCTTCGTCGACTTGAATTCGAACGGAACACTCGATGTGACCGACCTTCAAGCGACGTCTGCGGCGGATGGGACTTATACGATTACCGGAGTCTTGCCGGGGACGGTGACCATCATTGAGGTGGCGCAGACCGGCTGGCGGGCCACTTCGCCGATCGGGGGCACGCGCACACTGGCCCTGAAGAATGGTGAGACGGCGACCCGGCTGGACTTCGGGAATTACACCCTGCAGGAAGCCACCATCAGCGGTACCGTGTTCGCGGATACCAGTAAAGATGGAACGCGCAACGCGGGGGAACGTGGCCTGGCTGGTATCACGGTCTACCTCGATCTGAATGGCAATAACGCCCTGGACGCCGCAGAGCCCCAGTCGACCACTTCGGGTGACCTGTTCTTTACGCCTGCGGTTGATGAAGCCGGGACGTACAGCTTCACGCATCTGGCAGCCGGGACCTACACCGTGCGGACTGTGCTTCCGGAAGTTCTCAGTGCAACTCCGATTGCGGAACTCACCCACACCGTCACGCTCACGACTGCGGAACAACACTCAGGAGTCAACACGGCGGCCGTTTTCCGACCGAATGAGATTCACGGCATCAAGTTTGATGATCTGGATGGAAATCACCAGCGCGATGCCGGGGAACCGGTGGTCGCCGGCGCGACGATCTTCATCGATTTGGATCGCGACAATTTCGAGGATCCCGATGAGCCCACGACAGTCACCGGGGATGACGGTTCCTATACGTTTGGAAATTTGACGCCGGGGGCTTACGTCGTTCGCGAAGTCGTCGACGCCGGCTACTCGCCATCTTATCCCAATACGATCGGCGGCATCTTGTGGCCGGCCGGGGTCAGCAATCCCGCAGTCGGGGACGTCAGTCCCACCAGTATTACCACGTCGCTGGCTGTGGGGGAGACATTCAGTCAAACCGTCAGCATCACGTTGCCGAATACCGGGGCGCTCACCAATCTCGTCGACGTCTTCCTGCTGTTTGATGACACGGGCAGTTTTACCAACAACAGTCCCATCGTGCGGGCCGCCTTCCCGGAGATCATGGCGCAATTGCAGGCAGCAATGCCGGGGATCGATCTGGGCTTCGGTGTGGGACGGTTTGAAGAATATGCCAACTTTGCCTACGAATATTCCACCGGCCGCCCCTTCATTCTGAACCAGCCGATCGTCGCGGCCAGCACACCTGGATACGACGTGGCCATCCAGGCGGCCTTGAATCGCACCACTCCCGGTTACGGCGGCGATCAACCGGAAACCGATATCGAAGCCCTCTATCAGCTCGTGACGGGCGTGGGGTTCGATGGGAACAATAACGGTTCGGTCCTCGACAGCGGCGTGGCTGGATTGGCATCGACGCAACTCAATCCGGGGAGCAGCGGTGACGTTCCGTCGTTTGCCTCGTTCCAGGCCGATGTGGCGAATTCCGTGTTGCCCGCGGCGGGAAATGTCGGGGGTGGAGGGTTCCGCGCTGGGGCCCTGCCCATCATCCTCACGGCGACGGATACCGGCTTTGCATTTCAGCCGCAAGGCGAGACCTCGATTACCGGGGTGGGCGGAGTGTCGCTGCCAGTCAGTGCCTTTTCGGAGACCTCGCGTCCCACGACTCCATTTGACTCGGGAGCCGGCATTCAACAGACCGTCACGGCACTCAATGCCCTGGGGGCGTTAGTGATCGGATTAGGGACCAATGGCCAAGCCAGCCTGGATCCACGTCAGGGGCTGGAATCGCTGTCGACCCTGACGGGTGCAGTGAATCATTCGACAACGACGATCGCGAACGGCACTGCGGACCCGATCGCGCCGGGCGATCCGCTGTATTTCCAGATTTCGTCGGGATTCGCCAGCAGCGTGGCGGACGGCGTTGTCAACGCGATTCAGAATGCCGCGACCAATGTGGCAGTGAATATTACAATTCAAGCGTCTGATCCGCGGGTGAAGATCATTAATCACACGGGGGTGAAGAACTCCATCGGGTCGGGACAGACCGCTTCGTTTGATATCGAGTTCATCGGCGATGGGATTCCGCATCGCTTCGATCTGCAATTTGTCCGAGCTGGAACGAATGTTGTGCTCGGCTCGATCCCCGTGGTCCTCGGCACGCCCGTACCTGGCGATTGCTATGAATTCGAAGATCTCCTGGAAGGAGAAATTCACAGCGACGTCGACTTCGGCAGCCACCTGACGGCGGGTGTGAACCAGGCTCCAGTCGCAGTGAATGGCACCTTGAGCACGAACCAGGATACGGCCACGAATGGCACGCTCGTGGCGACGGATGTGGATTCGGCGACGCTCGTTTACAGTATCGCGGTCAATCCAAGTCACGGGACCGTGGTCATGATCGACCCGATCCTGGGGACTTACACTTATACGCCCACCGCGGGTTATCACGGTGCCGACAGTTTTACGTTCCGAGCGAATGACGGAGCCTTGGATAGCAATACGGCCACCGTCGCGATCAATGTCGCCGCAGTGAATGGGGCACCTGTCGCGGCCAATGGTAACCTGACCACGGACGAGGACACGGCGTCTCACGGCACGCTGACGGCGACTGATGGTGATTCGGCAACGTTGACATTCAGTATCGTGGCCGAACCATCCCATGGTTCGATCGTGATTACCAACACGGCCACAGGGGCCTATATCTATAGTCCCGTGGCGAACTACAACGGCCCCGACAGTTTCTCATTCAAAGCCAACGACGGAGCATTGGATAGCAATGTCGCCACGGTCGCGATCACAGTGACCGCCGTGAACGACGCGCCGGTCGCGGTGGACGTCAGTCTGTCGACGCTTGAGGATACGGTGGCGAGCGGCATTCTGGCTGCCACGGACCTCGATTCCGCATCACTGATCTATAGCATCATCGCCCCCCCGGCTCACGGGACTGTGGTTCTGACCGACGCGGCCACGGGGGCTTACACCTATACCCCCGACGCGAACTACCATGGCCCCGATAGCTTCACCTTCCAGGCGAATGACGGCGGAGCGGACAGCGGGATTGCCAACGTGTCGATGACTGTTAGCCCGGTGAATGACGCGCCGGTCGCGGTGGACGTCAGCCTGTCTACGCTTGAGGATACGGTGGCGAGCGGCATTCTGGCTGCCACGGACCTCGATTCCG
>CAZQUW010000088.1:17975-19458 GCA_964596215.1 uncultured Planctomicrobium sp.
ACGCTTGAGGATACGGTGGCGAGCGGCATTCTGGCTGCCACGGACCTCGATTCCGCATCACTGATCTATAGCATCATCGCCCCCCCGGCTCACGGGACTGTGGTTCTGATCGACGCGGCTACGGGGTCTTACACTTATACCCCCGCGGCCAACTACTACGGAAATGACAGTTTTACGTTCCAGGCTTCAGATGGATCGCTGGTGTCCAATGTCGCCTCGGTTCTCGTGGCGACTACCGCGGTGAACGACGCACCGACAGCGGGCGCGGACAGCTATTCCCTGACGGCCGAATCGCCGTTGAATCTGTCGCTGCCTGGCGTCTTAACGAACGATCATGATGTCGATGGCGATCCACTGACTGCAGCGTTGGTGCTGGACCCCACGCACGGGGTGCTCGTCTTCAATTCCGATGGCTCATTCACTTACACCCCGCAAGCGGGCTACGTCGGCCCGGACAGTTTTACCTATCAGGCCAGCGACGGAGCCATCAGCAGCCCGGTAACTCAGGTGAATCTGGTCGTTAATCCCAGCGTGCCGCCGGCGACGCCCGAATTTATTGTGGTGGATGACAGCAGGAACGCATTCTTCACCTATACGACCGCTGGTGGCGAGGTGAAGCAAGTTCCGCTGTCCAGCAGTGACCGGTCACCGCGGGGAGTCACCGCCAGCGCGGACGGAACGCGGCTGTGGGTCGCCGACACTAAAGGCTTTATCTATGTCTATAATGACCAGCAGACGCTGATCGGACGCTGGCAGGCCGAAGGAGTCGAGCATGTCGCCGGCGTCACCACCGACGGCACTGACATCTGGCTGGTGGATTCGAAGACAGATTCGATTTATCGGTTCGCAGGGGCCAGTTCGCGCCTGTCTGGCAAGACGAAAGCCACTTCCGCGATACGACTGAATTCTGGCAATAGGAACCCGACAGATCTGGCGACTGACGGTCAGCACTTCTGGGTGCTGAATGACACTTCGACTGTCGACAAGGTCTTCCGTTATTCGATGTCCGGAGCCTTAGAAGGGAGTTGGTCCATTGATCGCGCCAACTCCAATCCCACCGGGCTGACACTTGATCCGGAGGATCCCAATCAGTTCTGGATTCTTGATGGAAAGTCTCGCAAAGTTTATTCCTACCTGGGTGGGGCGTCTCGTACCGGTGGTAGTCAGGCGGCCTCGTCGTCGATCGTTCTGACTCCCGCAAACCGCAAGGCAGAAGGAGTGATCCTGATTCACCGTGCTGCTGCACCAGCAGTGACGCCTGCGGCGACATTGGACTCGGTGTTTCAGAAACTGAGTACCGCGCTGCCGGACTTGGGCGATTGACACGCCGATAAACTTGGGTAAAGCCGGTAGTTGAATTCAAACCGTCCGTTTCCGGGCATCACGTCAACCGTGGAGTGCTGGCAACAGCTGATTGAAGCGGGCTTGCGGACCAGGGAAAGTTCTGTGTCATTCACAGAGGCAGACCGCTGTCCGACAAGTC
>CAZQUW010000088.1:19558-22925 GCA_964596215.1 uncultured Planctomicrobium sp.
GTGCTGCCTGGGAGGGGGCGTTGTCTCCGCGGAAGCCGGGGCTCTTTGGTGTTTCTGCCGGAGTGACCGTCTGGTCGATCGCCTGGGTGCTGACCAAATTGAATGCGTGGCGCTGTGATCGCGGGCTGGCCAGCTTGTTCGCCGCGAGCTTATTCGTCGAAGTCGCGTTGATCACGCTGCAGTACTGGCGTGGGGTGGCCTCCCATTTCAATCGCGCGACGCCACTGGATGCGATGATCGAATCGGTGATGTTCGTACTGATTATGTTCGCGACCTTGTACATCGCCTCGCTTTGCTGGCGCTCAAACTGCTTGCCCTCAATGGACCCGAGCCTCAAGCTTGCGATCCGCGCCGGGCTGTGGCTGCTGTTAATTTCCTGCGGACTGGGGTTTGTGGCAACCGTGGCGGGCCAAATGAATATGGCGCGTGGCGCACCGCCTGAGGTGTGGGGGCACGCCGGAGTATTGAAATACCCGCACGGCGCGGCTCTGCATGCGATCCAGGTTCTGCCACTCCTCGCCTGGTTCCTGCAGCAACTTCGATCCCGACGAGCAGTGTGGCTACTGTGGGTCGCGGTCGGATCTCAGGTTCTGTTCCTGGTGCACGCGCTGTGGCAGACTGCCAGTGGCCGTTCGCGACTTGATCTGGACGCACCGGGACTGCTCACTTTGGCAGCGTCAGGTGGACTACTGGTGCTGCTGATTGCCGGCATCAGTCGGAGTACCGTGCTGATCGTCAGGCCTCAACGCCCCTATTGAGCTCCCCGCTTTCTCTGAGTGTTCCCCCACCGATTACCCAAGATCGCGGCCTGGCAGCGAGTACATCGGCTGATCTAAACCTTCAAGGCAATGGGGCTGCCGGTCCGATCTGCTGTCAGCTGCCCTGAAAACGGACGCCGAATTCAATGTCACCCGGTGCTTTACCCTCATTTACACACCCGTTTATGGTGAGTTTTCCTCTTCCATCTCACGCCTGACGGCTCTTTCGGATAAGGTGGATGCGAGAGTGCCAGTGCATTCAAGTTCGGAGTGGCTGGGGCCAGTGCCAATGTCTGCCGTAAAACTTCGGGCCCGGGCGACGTGATCTCAAATGCAGGAATGGATTGGTTTCCAGGATGTCGGACTTGATCTTATTGACCGGTGCCACAGGTTATGTCGGTGGGCGCCTGCTGTCGTTACTGCAACAGCAGGGAGTGCCGGTCCGGTGCCTCACGCGGCGGCCGGAGGCCCTACGCGATCTTGTGGCCGCGACGACAGAAGTGGTGCAGGGAGATGTCCTGGATCCCGAGTCGCTGGCAGCGGCCTTCGAGGGGGTTGGCACCGCCTACTACTTCGTCCATTCCATGGGGGATCACCGCGATTTTGAATCGCAGGATCGGATCGCTGCGACGAATTTCGCGAAAGCCGCGTCCGCCGCGGGTGTCGGCCGCCTGGTCTATCTGGGGGGCCTCGGCAATCCCGATCAAAAACTTTCCAAGCACCTCCGCAGTCGTCACGAAACGGGGGACGTCCTCCGGGCCCATCACCCGCTGGTGATCGAGTTTCGCGCGTCAATTGTGATTGGTTCGGGGAGTCTCTCGTTCGAAATGATACGGGCTCTGGTCGAGCGCTTGCCGATTATGATCTGTCCGCGCTGGGTTCAGGTGAAAGCCCAGCCGATTGCCATCGAAGACCTGTTGCAGTATTTGCTCGGCGCGTGGAAAGTACCGGCTGTGGCGTCGCAAATTTACGAGATTGGCGGTCCCGATCAGGTCTCGTATGGAGAGATCATGCAGGAGTACGCCCGGCAACGCGGGCTGACACGCTGGATGATTCCCGTGCCCTTATTGACTCCCTACCTGTCCAGTCTCTGGTTGGGGCTGGTGACGCCGCTGTATGCCCGAGTCGGTCGGAAACTGGTCGAAAGCCTGCGGAATCCGACCCTCATCTCGAACAATCTGGCTGAATCGGTATTTGCGGTCCGGCCTCGGTCGTTTCGTGAGGCGGTGGCCCGGGCTCTGGTGAACGAAGACCGCGAGTTCGCCGAAACCCATTGGTCCGATGCTCTGTCGGCCGCGGGGAAACCACACAGCTGGGGAGGCGACCGGTTTGGTTCGCGGTTGGTGGATTCGCGCACGGTGACGGTGTCCGTCCCACCCGCGCAGGCGTTTGCCCCCATCCGCCGGATCGGCGGGCGGACGGGCTGGTACTATGGAAACTGGTTGTGGTCGGCCCGGGGATTTCTCGACTTGCTGATCGGCGGAGTCGGAGTCCGACGCGGCCGACGAGATCCAGAGAATGTGCGCGTGGGAGACCGTCTCGACTTCTGGCGTGTGGAAGCTGTCGAACCCAACCAGCGTCTGCGTCTGCAAGCCGAAATGAAACTGCCTGGCCGCGCGTGGTTGGAGTTTGAGGTGAGCCCCGGCGAGCATGGCGGAAGCATCATTCGCCAGACCGCAATTTTCGATCCCCTGGGGCTGGCCGGGCTGCTGTACTGGTACGGAATCTATCCGCTGCATCAGTTCGTGTTTGCGGGCATGTTACGCAATTTGGCTCGAGCTGCTGAACTTGCCAACTCGCAAGGCGGCAAGCCTTGATCAACGAGGGACTCCAACATCATTCAGGGTGAGCCCAGTGCCGCACTTCTGTTGCAGATCTACGTGCGACTGTGATTCGTGCCGGTTGTCGTAATGCGGGTGGCCACCGGCGATGACAGCGTCTGACCGCGGACGCGGTCCGCAGGCGCTGGCAAAGCCAGTAACTCCCGATGTTCAACTCAGGGTTACGTCTGCGATCTACCAGCCATAACCATAGGAGTTGTAGTTTCCGCCACCGAACGGCCGGTAGAACGGCTGCACGGGCTGCACATAGACTCCGGAGTTGCCGTACCCGTTGTAATAGGCGCCGTTACCATAGCCGTATCCCCGGCCGCCGTACCCGTAGGGGCCATAACCGTAACCCGAATAGACGCGGCCGCGGTTGCCATAGCCGCCGTAGTATCCCCGGCCGTAGCCGTTGTAGTGGACGCCGCCGCGACCAATCGTTACTCGCTGGGCGACCGCATTGCTGGCGGGCATCATGGTGGCCATCAGCCCGACGGCCAGTGCCATCAAAAACAGTTGTCTTCTCATTTGATATTCCTTTGAACTCAGTGCAGTGAAGTGTGAAAACACGTCGCACCACCCGGCATCTGGAGACGCCGGGTGTTACGGCAGTCGGCAGAACTATTCAGCCTTGGCGGGCTCGGCGGCGCCGGTCGCCAGTTTCACAGCGGCGGGACCCTTCTCGCGATGCTTCCGCATTTCAGCGAGCTGTTCCTTGGTCAGTACTTTTTCAATCTGCACCAGCTGGTCGGATTCCAACGCCAGTAACTGGGCGTGGAGCCCCTG
>CAZQUW010000089.1:0-8197 GCA_964596215.1 uncultured Planctomicrobium sp.
GCGGCGGAACCGGAGAAGAAGTCCGAGGAAAAACCGGCCGCGGAACCAGAAAAGAAGGCGGAAGAGAAGCCCGCTGAGAAGAAGGCCGAGTAGTGCGCTGTCAAAGCCATGAAGTGGGGTGCCACTGGCTCTGCCAGTGCTTGTTGCGAGTCAGATCACACCCGGCACTTGCAGAGCCAGCGGCACCCAATCCTAAGATCAAACGTTGACAACGCAGTAATCGATTTCAGAAGGTCCAACAGGGTAACAGCCCGGCGCTCTGCGGTGCCGGGCTGTTTTGTTTTAGCCTGGTCGGGCGAAGCAACACTGGGAATTGCCAAGATGTTCCATTGAAGGTGATGCGATTATTCGCCAAAAAACTCCGACTCAGCGAGTCGGGATACGGCCACTCCGGCCAACTGCCGCATGCTTCACCGGCGGCTGCGGCCCACGATGCGAACTTGAAGAATTTCATGGCTGACTTGCCCTCGACTGACCCCGTCATCGTCACCGTAGAATCTCGCGCGCATGGTTGGCGTATTGATCACTATCTCGCGCGGATCTTCTCGAACTACAGCCGGGCCTTGCTGCAGAAGGCAATTGAACAAGACTGCGTCCTGGTCAATGGACTGGTGGTCAACAAGGCCAGCAAGAAACTGCGGGTCAACGACATCGTCTCGCTCCGCCTGCCGGAACAACCTGATCGCAGTTTGCCCCCCGAGAACCTGCCGCTGACGATTGTGTTTGAAGACGACGTTATGGTGGTGCTGAACAAGGCCGCGGGTATGATCGTCCACCCCGGTCGAGGCAACTATTACGGAACGCTCGCCGGAGCCCTGCAATATCACTTTGACAGCCTTAGCGATACAGCGGGCGCAATGCGGCCGGGCATCGTTCATCGCCTGGACCGAGACACCAGCGGCCTGCTGGTTGTCGCCAAGACCAACCAGATTCACCACCACCTCGCCGGGCAGTTCGAACGCCGCGAGGTCAGAAAAGAGTATCGCGCCATCGTGCATGGCGTGGTCGACCGCGACAGCGACTATATCGACACCCACATGCGGGTCGATCCCCACAATCGCGAACGAATGTGCGTCTGCCCGGCTGGCGGAGATGCGCGTGAAGCGAACACGTTCTATCAGGTAATCGAACGCTTCGAACATTACACGTACGTTAAACTGCACCCCAAGACCGGGCGCACGCATCAGCTGCGAGTTCACATGCGGCACATCGGCCACCCGATTGTCGCCGATCGGATTTACGGGGGCCGCGAACCCGTCGAATTGCGTGACACTGTGATTCCAGCAGCAGCCGTCGATGAAACTGAAGTGGCCGAGGCGGCTGATGCAGCCCCCGTCACCGAAGCGACCGCTCCTGCCAGCGCTGCAGTCAGCAGCGGAGGCAAACTGATTTCGCGACAAGCTTTGCATGCCCACCGACTTGAGATTGTGCACCCGGTGACTCACAATCAGCTGGAATTCATCGCCCCGCTGCCGGAAGACATGCAGGCGCTGTTAAGGGCGCTGAGAGAGCACAGATGAACCATGATGACGAATGACGAAATCCGAATGTCTAATGAATGACGAATGTCGAATGACTAAATGGCTCAGAGTGTCCGTAAGATGTTCCGACTCTTGCGGCCTTTGCCTGAATTATTCCTCGCGATCGGGTGGGAAAATTTGTCATTGTTCATTCATTCGACATTCGGATTTCGTCATTCGTCATTTACCAATACCACCTACCCTCGCTTACACTGACGCGAAATCAAGGAGCTACCATGCGTATTGCGAAGATCAAGTTGCCCGAAGGAGAGATTCGGCTGGCGATAGTCGAGGACGAAATTGTCCGGCTGCTTGATCTGGGGCAGGTCGAGAATTGTCGCAATCTGTCCGACCTGGTTTATTCGACCGACCCCCGGGGGCTGGCTCGTTTCTTGATCGAACGAGAAGCAGAACCACTGCCGCATTCCGCCGTCACCTTCCTCGCCCCGATTGACCGCCAGGAAGTCTGGGCAGCTGGCGTGACTTACAAGCGCAGCCAGGTCGCTCGGATGGAAGAATCGAAATCGGGAGCTTCGCACTACGACAAAGTTTACACGGCCCCCCGTCCTGAGTTGTTTTTCAAAGCCACACCCAGCCGCGTGTCTGGTCCCGGTATGCCCCTTCGAATTCGTCAGGATACCGTCTGGTCGGTTCCCGAACCTGAACTGGCCCTGGTCATCAGTCCCAGCTTGAAACTGGTCGGCTACACCATCGGCAACGACATGAGCGCCCGCGACATCGAAGGGGAAAACCCACTCTACTTGCCACAGGCCAAACTCTACAACGAATGCTGCGGGCTGGGCCCCTGGATCCTCGTTCCGGAAGGCCCGCTCAATCGAGCCGAGACGAAGATCAAGATTGATATTACGCGCAAAAATGCCAACGTCTTCCACGGTGAGACCGACGTCGACCAGATGGCGCGGACATTTGAAGACTTAATCAGCTGGCTTGGCAAGGACAACAGCTTCCCGCACGGAGCCTTCATGTTGACCGGCACCGGCATCGTTCCCCCGGACGAGTTTTCTCTCCAGAAGGGCGACTCGGTCTCAATTACCATCAACGGCATCGGAACCCTGACCAACCCCATTGTTCAAGGGTAAACCCGATCGGTTTTCTATGGTGCCAAGTGGGCCGAGCACCGTAAGACTAATGCCACCTGACTTCGTGAGCGGAATGGCTTGAGCCACCGGATGTTATCGATTTCCTCGGAAGTCCGGAGGGCGCTGTGCCGCTCACCAGCCCGACGGCAAAGTGCCCCATGCAGTCCGAAAAGTCTTGAATCTCGGCACACCTGGCCCGTTTTCTCAGTCGGCACGAATACTTAACAGCTTTCCGGAAGCGGTGAAATCCGCGACCGGGAAGTGTGTCGGCTGGGAACCACTTGAACTTGGGATCCGTCTGCAGTGGATGGCGTTTTCTCTAAGATCTGGCTGAGGCATGTTAAGCTCGGTCGATTGGATCGATAACGCGATTGGAATTTGGCTGAACGGGTGCTAATTGCCGATTCCCGTGATAGCGGTTCTAGTGCCGGTACGAGATGTGCGATCTACAGCCGCCAGACTGAATGAATCTCGGCCAAATCGGCAGGGATTGCGGGGACCGAGCTGGACTGCACGTCAACATCCGTTCGCAAGAAGTGACCTTGCAAGAACATACAGCGTTTCGTACTGTCTAGTTTCGAGTCATTTTGTCGTTCCTTCCAGAACACAAAACGGCACCTCGTGGCGGATCGTGATCAAAAACTTCGAGAGTCGGAGCCAAACTGCAATCGCAGCGGCAGACTTTAAGACAACTTGCTGAGCCCAGCTATGAGCACAAGTACGGCAGAATTGAATCGAGCTCGCGAGCGGGTTCTCGCTCTGGCCCGCCAAATCGAAGACCTGTCTCACTCGGAAACGGACGAGGCGACTTACTTTCCTGAATTCCTGAAACGCCTGCTGAGCGCCGTCGGTGCTCCGGCCGGCGTGATCTGGATGAAAGGCGCCAACGGCAGCGTCAATCCGAAGTGTGAACAAGGCTTGGCTTTAACCGGCTATCGTGAAGCTCCGCAAGCGGATCAGCTGAATGCCGGGTTGTTGACCGAAGTCTTCCAGACGGGTCAATCGACCATGTATGGCGGTGGGGAACGGACCGACAAACCGACTCCCACGAATCACCTCTATGTCCTCAGCCCCATTCTGAACGGCAAGGATTGTGTCGGCGTAGTGGAAGTCTTCCAGCGACCGGACACCGATCCTCGTGCGCGCCCAGGCTACCTGCAGTTCATCGAACAGATGTGCGGATATGCCTCGCGGTATGTCAAATTGCGAGAAGAAGGAACGCAGGAAGCACCGCCAGCCGATTTCTGGCGGGAATTCAACCGGTTCTCGGTCGATCTGCAACGCAGCCTGCACGTCAAAGAAGTCGCCGCGACCGCCGCGAATGACGGACGGCAGCTGATCCGCTGCGATCGCATCAGCGTGGCCGTGTTCCATGGCACGCAACTGCGGATGCAGGCCATCAGCGGCCAGGAGTCAGTCAATCGTAAGTCCAACGCCGTACGCCTGCTGGAAAAGCTGGCCAGCAAAGTCGTGCCGACTCACGAACCGTTGATGTACATTGGTAAAATTGACAATCTGCCGCCGCAAATTGAACAACCTCTCGCCGACTATATTCAGGAAAGCGGCGCCCGCTGCGTCATCGTCATTCCGCTGTTCGCCAGCGAGCCGCTGATCGAACGCGAGCCCGATAAAAAGACCGGCAAAAAACCGCTCGTCAAACGCAAGGTCATCGGCGCTTATATCGTCGAACAGATCACCGACAGCCGCCCGAAACCGGGCATGATCGACCGTTTGAATCTGGTTTCGGAACACGTCGCAACCTCTATTTCCAACGCCCAGACACACCAGAACCTGTTCATGCTCCCGGTGTGGCGAGCGTTGGGACGAATCACGGAATCTCTCCGCGGCCGTACCCTGTACAAGTTCCTGGCGATTGTGGCAGCACTGATTGCCGTGACTGTCAGCCTGCTGGTCGTGCAATGGGACTACCGCGTAGAAGGCAAGGGCCGCTTGATGCCGGTGGTGAAGCATGAAGTCTTCGCCATGGAAGAGGGGCAGGTGACCTCGGTCAAGGTCCGTGGTGGCGAGAAGGTGAAGAAGGGTGAAGTGCTGGTCGTTCTGCGCAACGATGAACTCGATGCGAAGCTGAAGCAAGTTGACAGCGAAATCGACGAATATAAGCAGTCGCGAGCCACCCTCATGAACCAGCGGAATGAGCTGTCGAAGGGGCGCAGTGAAGCCCCCGACGCCGCGGTCCAGGCGGCCAAGCTGCAGGGGGAGATCGCGGCTGCAGAAGTTAAGTTGGAGATTGCACAGCTGCGACAAGAACTCCTGGAACGGCAGGTCGCACAATTGATCGTGCGGGCTCCCAGTTCGGGTGTGGTCGCGACCTTCCACGTCGATCAGTTGCTGGAAAATCGCCCGGTGCAACGGGGTGAAGTCCTGCTGGAAGTTATGGACCCATCCAAGGATTGGCGTCTGGAGCTGGATGTCCCCGACTATCGACTGGGGCACATCTTGCGGGCCCAGGAGAAATTCAAGAAGGAAAACCTGGACGTTGAATTCGTGCTCGCCACCGCCAGCGAAACCAAGCTGCAAGCCGAACTCGAAGGCATTTCCACTCGTTCGGTACCGTCCGAAGCTGAAGGTTCCGTTGTCGAAATGTACGTGAAAATCTCGCCCGAGACGAAGAAGGAACTGGGCGAATTGCTGCGTATCGGGGCTGATGTACGAGCCAAGATCAACTGCGGCAAACAGATGCTGGGCTACGTCCTGTTTGGCGACGTTGTCGAGTTCATCCAGAACCGCCTGTGGTTCTAAGCTGCGTCAGAAGTCCAGTACTTTGTCAAACTTTTGATTTTGGAATCGGGTGCTACGGGCTCTGCCGAGCCGGATGTCGTTCGACTCGACAAGAGCATTGGAAGAGCCAGCGGCACCCGGCTTCTGAGCATTGACTGAGCACTGATTCGAGCTGTTGAGCTTGTGAATTCCTCGCAGGTGGGGTTCGCTTGCCCGTCCTGCGATCTGGCGTTACGAAACCACCTGCTTCACAACGTGCCCATGCACGTCGGTCAGGCGGAAATCTCGGCCGCTGAAGCGGAACGTCAGCCGCTCGTGATCCAGCCCTAACAAGTGCAGGATCGTCGCGTGCAGGTCGTGCATCGTGCAGATGTTCTCAACCGACTGCATCCCCAGTTCGTCAGTCGCACCGTAGACCGTGCCTCCCTTGGCTCCGCCCCCCGCCAGCCATACGGAAAACCCTTCCGGGTGATGATCACGCCCGTCGCGGCCGGAGGAATGAGGAGTCCGCCCAAACTCCCCCGCCCAGACGATCAGCGTTTCTTCGAATAATCCGCGCGCCTTCAAATCCAGGATTAACCCGGCAATGGCCTGATCGGTATCGAGGGCATTCTTCTCGTGCCCCTTCTTCAGATTGCCGTGCTGATCCCAGGTGCCGTTGGACGCACCGGGAGGGCAGGTGATTTCCACAAATCGCACGCCCGATTCCACCAGCCGGCGGGCTCGCAGGCATTGAATCCCATACAGCCGCTGGGAATCGACCTTGGAATCGATCCCATACAGCGTCTGCGTCGCTGCCGTCTCGCGGCTCAGATCGAGAACATCGGGCACCAGGGATTGCATCCGGAACGCCATCTCATAATTCTTGATCGCCGATTCCACAGCATCGTTGCTGCCCAAAGCCTGCGAGAACGACTGATTCTGACTGCGGAGCAGGGCCAGCTTGGTTTGCTGGATGCGGGCATCTTTGTCTGCGGGAGCGATGTTTTCAATCGGTGTCCCGTCCGCCTGAAACAGGGTCGCCTGGTGGCTGGCTGGCAGGAAGCCGTTAGAAAACGTCTCCAGCCCCCCACAGGGAACGACGCCGAAACTCAGCACGACAAACCCGGGCAGGTTCTGGTTTTCGCTCCCCAGGCCGTAATTAACCCACGAACCAAGGCTCGGGCGGCCAGCGTTATTGGAACCGGTATGCAGGAACAGCACCCCCGTCGAATGGATGGGCAAATCGGCCTTCATGGACCGGATCACGGCGAGATCATCCGCACATTTCGACAAGTGCGGAAACAACGTGCTGATCGGCATCCCGCTCTGGCCGTGCTGCGCAAACTCCCACGGACTCTTCAGCCATTGGCGGTTGCCATTGGCTGTGGGGTTCTTGGATTCGGTGAACGCCTTGCCGTCGAGTTCCGCGAGCTTCGGCTTGGGGTCGAATGAATCGACATGCGACACGCCCCCATCCATAAAGCAGAAGATGACGTTCTTCGCCCGGGCAGGAAAATGGGCCGCGGGCAAAGTGCCGTGAATTGGCTTGGTGTCCCCAGCCGCGCGCTCGGCCATCAACCCCGACAGGGCCAGCAGGCCAAACCCATTTGCGGACGTTGCCAGTAGATCACGACGAGTCAGCATGGTTCAATCCGATCGGGTCTCTCAACCGCCCTGCATTTCAGAACATTTCAAGACGTGTCATCGAAGCGTGTGCACGTCAGAAAGTCGGTCCCCCAACATCGACACCATTTTCGCATAAAGACACACAAATATGAACCTCGCAGTGTGGAAAAGCTGCCGCGTGTGGACAGACTCGTGGTCCGGATACCGTCTGCACCTGCGTCACCCTCGTACCAAACAACAAGCCAGCAGAATTCTTAAGAACTCTGCTGGCTTGACATGTACGGACTGATTTCCCCCCCACAAGATCCACGGCCGCCGCTTAGGTCGGCTGCGTCTTCATCCCATCCAACGTGCCCACTGTCCCCACGAACGGAGCCCTGATCGTTCCAGTAAACGTGGTCGGCTCGAGTTCGCTGGGCGGAAAGTTGATCGTCACTTTCAGCCGGAGGTCGATTGGCACATCCGGGATATCGAGCCGGGGGGTCTTGAATGTTAAACTGGAGGGGGTACGCCGCTTGAAAGTCCCCTTGGTCTCGAACTCACCAAACCCATCAATGCTGATAATCGCCGTCACCTTCCTGCCGTCCTGGCTGATGACCGCGGTCCCCGTACCATTGAAGAATTCACCGCCAGCTTGCACGTTCCAGTTGCCGCTCACGGCTGGAAACTGCACCGGTGTCCGCCGGGCGATTCGAGCCACTTGATTCGCAACGGGAGGTTCGGACAGGTCGCAATTTGCAGCGGACAACAGTGCCCGATTCTCAAGTTCCTCCGTTTCGGTACCCCAGACGTTTCGATTCCTGGGTATCCGCTTGGCAGCCGGAGATCCAGCCAGGCCAAGTTGATACATCAGAGTTTTAATGTTCCGAAAAGACATGTCCAGCTCCCGAGATTACTAGTTGATTTCAGTCTTTCGATCGCGTCCAGTCGACAGATGGCGTCACCTTGGTTGTGGTCAAGATGAGGCATAATGCGTACCAGTGCAGCACGACTCTCGCCACCACTGTAGACACCCCATTTCACCAAAGTCAACCATTTTCGCGCGTGGCCGGACGTTTATCGCTGCTGGTCAGCAGACACTAACAGGAAATCGGATTAAGCCAGTCGAATGGCTGGCTCCACCATGGCAAGCAATGCCGAACGCGCTGCTGCGACCCCCTTGTAGCTGGCTGCCTCCGGACTCATTGTGGAGATGAGACGCCAGAATCGCAGTGCGGCCGTACGATCGGC
>CAZQUW010000089.1:8297-12512 GCA_964596215.1 uncultured Planctomicrobium sp.
CCGGACTCATTGTGGAGATGAGACGCCAGAATCGCAGTGCGGCCGTACGATCGGCGAGCATACTGGCCAGCGGGACGACTTCCAGCCGAATTCCAAACAGCACACTTCCACTGTGCGGGAGTTTCAAGAGCATTTGATGCTCCAGCCGAACCCAGACCTCGTCGACGGTCACCGTCTCATCGAGCCGGGCGCATGGTCGCGATGGATGGTGGTTCAACTCACTGTCACGGCTCAGCCCCCAGTTTTCACGCTGCCACGCCACACCGGGGCTCAACCTGCTCAGAAAGGTGTCGATCTGCCGGGCCAGAGCGGGATTGAGTCCCGGCACGAGTGCATGCACTTCGCTCATGGGAAGTCCCAGCATTTCAGCCAGATCCCAGGAGCTGGGAAAACAGACGGCGCCTCCAGCCAGGCGGTGCACGCCATCTGACCCCGGATGCATCCAGACAATATCCGGCTCCCACACCGCGCCCAGTTCTAACAGTTGCCCCCGAGTCGACGTTTCCCCTGAACCCAGGGAGAACCCCAGCCTGCGTGCCAGGTCGCAGGTCTCACGCATCCCGGCTTCCCCAGCAGACAGCAGACGCGCGTATTTCTCGGGGTCCGCGGCAAGCCATTGCTGCCGCTGGGCACGCACGGAGCCCGTGTGGTCGCGATTCGCAAAATAGGGTGCCAGTTCACCCTGCCGCAATCCCATGATCCAGCGATGATCGATATCGGGAAAAATACGTGTCCACGGAATCTCGGGTGTCATGAGTACTCCCCGCTGGGATCAGGCCTGCCCAGACAGAGTCGATCCGCGCGCCGCCTGATTGTGCCTCGGCCTGATTCCCAGGTCAACAAACGCGGCGTTTGCCGGGCAATCTAGAAGCCCCTGAAAACCCCACGGCCACTGGCGACCGGGAGTTCTGCTATTCCCACCACAGGGAGTCGCCCGCTCGGCCCCCCTGCCGCGAACTCGCCATCGAACGTGGGCATTTGCATCGCTGTTTTTGATCATCAGAAAAGGTCATAATCGCCACCGACGATTCCGTCGGCATTTGATTTTTTGTAATCTCCTAGATTCCTGGCGACGACCTGAAAACCAATCCGGACTCATTCCGAATTGCGTAATTTATAGTCATACGTCCAGACTGTGTTCAGCAGTTCGTTTTTGCTAGAGTATGCGAGTTGTGTCCTCAGGACACGTCGCCAGCAATTGCCGCTGGAGTCCGGTCTGCCGTTACTGCCTGCCGGGTCAGGCAGCCAATAACGACAGGCCACCAGATCACTGATTCCCCGGCGACGTTCAGTTCGCCACCACGGTTACAAGCTTTCAAGACAACAGACAGACTTGGGAATTCTTCCGGTCCGTCCGGGCTGACATTTTCAAACCGCTGTTCAGCGGGACGTGAAACGCACGCACAGACTCTGATTCCATTTTATTCCCTGACCGGTATCGTACGGGCCCGATCAAGACTTCGATCGACATTTCATCGTATTCTCGGGAGGTCCATGAATCATGCTCAAGATTCGTGACAGTTTCGCCGCGAACCGACCCAGGCCACGTCGTACCGGCGGCTTTGTCGTTAAGGAACTGATGCTGCTGCTGGTCTGCCTGGTAAGCCTCTGCGGACTAAGTGCCAGATCGCTGGACTGGCTGGCACTGGACGATGTCCATCAACTGGCCCGATCGCGCCTGGCTCGTTCCGCTTCGGTACGTTATGTGTCGCGAATTTCAAGTACGCAGGAGGGGGCAAAACTGTGGATCTGTCGACCTCTGCACAGCATCGCCCTGGTCAATCTGGACACCGGTGAGACCGAACAGGGGTTAATGACCGAGAACCGCCGGCTGTCGCGAGTGGCGCATAACCTGGACGGTACAACGTCATTGATGGTCTGGGTTGATGGCATCGTCGAGTTATACCCGGACGGTATCGGCAGCCCGCCCGCCACGTTTCGCCTGCTGACCACCGGCGAATCGGAAATCGACGCTGCCGTGTCTGCAAATGGTACGATCGCCCTGTGTGTCCTGCGAAACGGCGTGATCCAGGGATGGTTCAACCGCGAATCGGAAGTCGAGGAGTTTCACTATTCGCTCGCTGACTCGGCCGTTGTCTGTCGCGCCGGGATGGATCCGGACGGCAGCCAGTTGTTCGTGGCGCGCGAAGACGGCACGGCCGGAGTGCACCAGGTCCTGAGCGATACGCACGAGGAACGCCCATTAACACTGTCGGGGAAATGCGTGGCCGCCATCTGGTCGGCGGACGGACAGTCACTGCTGATCGCCACTCAGGACGGGAAAGTCAGCCTGATCGATCCAGTTTCCGGCCAGAATCAATGGCAAGGCACACTGAGCGCTCCGCAGGTTCCTTTATCCCTCTGGGCCGATTCCCTGGCGATTTCGCGAGACAGAAAATGGGTCGCCGCAGCCAGCTCGCTATTGAGAACATTTGACGTCTGGCAGCTCGATTCCAAGCAACCGGTGCGTTCCCTGGCGGGCCACGACGGTGTCATTCGATCACTCGAATTCAGCACCGACAGTCAGCGGGTGTATTCGGGCAGCCTGGACGGAACCGTGCGCGAATGGACGCTCGCCGATGCCGCTCAGCGCAGGATCATCGACTGAATCATACCGAATTCAGGCCAGTCGCGTAGGTCAGGCTGTGCCTGACTTACCTGGAGACACTAAACACCTGACTAGAACGCATCGATGATGGCATCGCCCTCCAGTCTGCTCCTGAAACGCGAACTCACCGGCCCCTGACCGTCCCCCGTGGAAGGCAGCCATCCCAGCGACCACTCGCGAATTGCCACTCACGGCCCCCCCGGCCACAAGCGAAACCTGATTTTGCCTCAGTCTTCACGCGTCATATGCCGACACTTTCCGGGGCCCGAGATCGACAATTCTCCCGCCTGACGGCGATTTCGAACTTGAAATCAGAGATAGTTTATTTATAAGATAGGGCAAAACATCAACACAAACATACTATAATGTCTTTAGTTGTTTGCGCATTCTTGCAGCAGTCGATGCCCGTACTTCCCCCGCTGGAAGTCGCCTGTCCAGGGCGTCAGGGTGGTTGTTCTTAGTCTCGTATGACCCTTCGCAACAGGCTCGGCCCGCGTCGCCTGGGCGTGCATGCATCATCGAATTTCACCGATTTTAACTGTCTGATCCCACCGGGTTGACGATTGAGTCTGGCTGATGCCTCAGGAATTCTGCTGGAGACTGCCAAACTCTGTTTTTTATTTTGTTCTGAAATTTCTCATGTCTCACGAAACTCCAGGAGGTCTCATGCGTGTTCGAAAAGGTTTTACCTTGATTGAACTGCTGGTGGTGATTGCGATCATCGCCGTCTTGATTGCGCTGCTGCTGCCCGCCGTACAGCAGGCCCGCGAAGCCGCCCGCCGCTCGCAATGCAAAAACAACATGAAGCAACTCGGACTGGCAATCCACAACTATCACGAAACCCTGAATACCCTGCCACTGTCAACTGCCGGTGCCGTGAGCAAGCCCAACTGGCGCGTGTTCCTGCTGCCGTATCTCGATCAGGCTCCGCTCTACAACAAACTCGATATGACCAATGGTGACTTTACGGGCCTGACCGGTGCGAATACGGTCCTGATGGGTCTCACTGTCCAAGTCTACAACTGCCCGTCGTCCCCCCTGAACCCCAACAACACCGCCGTTGCCAACAACCCTGCGACGAAGGCGTCACAGACCCACCGCTACATCGGCATCTCGGGCGCCTACCCCGATCCGGCCGGACGCACAACAGTGTGCAATACGGCCGGTTCTTATGGCTCGACCTACTGCAACAACGGGCTGATCGTGCCGTACCTGATCACTCGTCTGCGAGATTGTACCGACGGCACATCCAACACGATGATTGTCGGTGAGCAATCCGGAACGGTGAATAACGCGGACTTGAGCAACAACTATTACAGCGGCTGGTCGGGATCGGGAGCGACCGCACCTCCGGGAGATACTCACTGGGGTGCCGGCAATACCGCCATTCGTTATGCCAACAACTCCAAGGTGGCCGCCGCGGGTGCAAATACGAATTACACGGGCAACACCATTCTGAATTCGTACCATGTCGGTGGGATCCACGTGCTGATGACCGACGGTGCCGTGCGATTTATTTCGGACAACATTAACTTCACCACCCTGACCCAGTTGGCTTGCAAGGATGATGGCATGGTGATCGGCGAGTTCTAATCGCCACTCACACG
>CAZQUW010000089.1:12612-14066 GCA_964596215.1 uncultured Planctomicrobium sp.
TGGCTTGCAAGGATGATGGCATGGTGATCGGCGAGTTCTAATCGCCACTCACACGACAGAGTTGACATCCAGTTCATTTCGAAATGCCAGAGGAGTAAGCCCCGTGAAGTCTTGTTTGCGTTACGTTTGCCTGTCTTTGACTCTGATTACCACGACCGCCCTGATTGCCGGTTGTGGTGGATCTACGGCGGGAGCCAAGAAGATGGGTGGAGCCGTTTCCGGAACGGTCACATTCCAGGGTCAACCGGTTTCGGAAGGCTCGGTCCAGCTGTATTCCGCGACGTCCGGCGATGCCGCGACGGCGACCTTGGACGCCGCGGGGAAATTCAAGCTTGCCACGCCAGTTCCGATTGGCTCGTACAAGGTGAGCATCCTGCCGCCCCCCGAACCGGCACCACAAGTCGGCGTCCCTTATGCTCCCAAAGAGTACAAGAACATTCCCCTGAAGTACCGGGCCGATGCGACATCGCCATTGAAAGCCGAGATCAAGGCGGAGCCGAATGTGCTGACCCTGGAAATGACACCTTAATGCAGGGTGGCAGGTAATGGAACTTTATCAGAAAACCTCCCGGCCGCGATCAGCAGCTGGGAGGTTTTTTGTTTGCGTACCATGAAACTCCGCATTCATCGCAGCGCAGCACCAGAGATGGCAAACAGGTGAGACGTGACGGTCATCGATCAGCAATTGAGTCACCGGCGCTGGTGGATCACAATCGCCATCTTGGGCGCGGTTGCGCTGCTGCTGGCGACCTGGCTGACGTCACGCCCCTCAGCTCAAACCCTTCTGAAACGAGCCCACAAGGCCTTTGTTCGCCGCGACTTCAAGACCGCAGAAAAACTGGCGGCAGACATCGCGGGGACGGTTGCCCAAAGTAACGAGGCATCCTTTCTGGCCGCCGATGCCGCTCGCCAGCAGGGCCGCCGCGCCGAGGTCATTCTGTATCTCAATCGACTGCGTGATACCGACGGCGACCGCAAGCCTGACCTCTACCTGCGTGCCGGCGGTATGCTGTCCGAGATGCATGCCGCCACTGCGGCCGTCCAGCAGTTTCAACGGGCACTGCTGATCGACCCCGACAATCTGGTGGCTCACGAGAATCTCTCGTATCTGCTGGGAATGACCGCGCGCAGCTGGGAGGCGATACCCCACCGCTTGCAACTGATCAAACAGGGCCAGGCCCTGCCGATTCACCTGTTTTTGCTGTGCATGGGTCACACGGCACTGGAGAATAAAGAGGAACTGGCCACTTACCAGGACAATGCCGCCAGTGATCCCGGAATACTGTTAGGCATGGCACGGCTCGCCTTGGACCGCCAGGAGTACGATCAAGCGCGCAAACTTCTGCAGCAGGCGTTGCAGCTCGATGCCACTTTAGTCGAGACACATGTGAAGCTGGGGCGCCTGCTGCTGCGAGGTGGCACTGCGACCGAGTTCGATGCCTGGAATACAGGTC
>CAZQUW010000089.1:14166-22923 GCA_964596215.1 uncultured Planctomicrobium sp.
CGCCTGCTGCTGCGAGGTGGCACTGCGACCGAGTTCGATGCCTGGAATACAGGTCTGCCGGTCCAGGCGGACGATCATCCGGAGATCTGGATTGTTCGCGGAGCCTGGGCGCAGGCCCACAACCAACCTGACGCAGCCATCCGCTCTTACTGGGAGGGAGTGCGCCGCGATCCGAACCACGAACGGGGAACGTACCAGCTGGCCCAGTTGCTGATCGCACGCGGCGACGCGCAGCGGGCCGAGCCCTTTCTGGCGCGATCGCGCCTGCTGAGCGACTATTTCGACACCGTCAAAGTGGCGTATCTGGCAACGAATGTGAATGCGATCCTGAAGGCCGCACGCGGCGCAGAACGGCTGGAGAACTTGTGGGAAGCGAGTGCCTGGTATCGCGGCCTGCAGGCGAAGGGCGCTTTGACAGCCGAAGCGACAGCGGGTCTGGACCGCATCCTTCCCCGGCTCCAGGGGCTGGAGATCACTCGCACTGCACCTGCCGGCAACCCCGGAGCCGGCGTCGACTTGACTGAGTTTCCGCTACTGCGCTCAACAGTCGCTCCGTCGGCGCAAGCCGCGTCGAACTCGACCGGGACGCGAACCGCCGTCAGCTTCAGCGATCAGGCGACGGCCACCGGACTCCGGTTTCAATACTTCAATGGTGTACCACCCGGACGTACCGAGCGGCACATGTATGAGTTTTCTGGCGGTGGGGCGGCCGTGCTGGATTATGACCGCGATGGCTGGCCCGATGTGTATCTGCCCCAGGGTTCGCCGTGGCCTCGCAACCTGCAGCAGCAGGAGTATCGCGATCGCCTGTTCCGCCATCATGGCAGCGGCTATGTCGACATTACCGAGGCCTCCGGAATTCGTGAATCTGGTTTCAGTCAAGGGGCGACCGTCGGCGATTTCAACAACGACGGGTTTCCCGATCTGTACGTCACCAACATTGGCTTCAACTGCTTTTTTCGAAACAACGGCGATGGAACATTTACGGATATCACCGCGGAAACCGGTACGGCCGGGGACGATGCCTGGAGCACCAGCAGCGTGCTGGTCGATCTGAATCAGGACGGCTGGCCGGATCTCTACTGTGTCAATTACCTGGCGGGTGACGATCTATACGAACGGGTTTGCCCGGACGCGGAAGGCCGGGTCAGAAGCTGCTCACCACGGCACTTTCCCGCCGCTCAAGATCAATTCTGGACCAACCTGGGGGACGGCCGGTTTGAGGAGACGACCGAGACGTCCGGAATTGTTGTTCCGGATGGCAAGGGGCTGGGAATCGTCGCGGCCGACTTCGAAGGCTCGGGACGATTAAGTCTGTTTGTGGCCAATGATGCGGTCCCGAATTTTCTGTTTGTCAATCAAGAAACCGAACCGGGAGCCAGGCCGCGCTTTGCCGAGCTGGCCCTCGAAAGCGGGCTGGCGCTGAATGTCGACGGACGGCCGCAGGCATGCATGGGAGTGGCCTGCGGTGATGCCGACGACGACGGCCAGCTCGATTTGTTCGTGACGAATTTCTTCGATGAATACAACACGTTCTACCGCCAGGTGGGGACCCGCCTGTTTGAGGACGCGACCCGCGCTGCGGGGCTGTTTGATACGTCACTCAAAAAAGTCGGATTTGGGACGCAGTTTATCGACGGCGAACTCGATGGCCGCCTGGACCTGATATTAGTCAACGGTGATGTCGACGACTTTCGCGACCTGGGCCGCGACTATGCCATGCGACCGCAATATTTGCAGAACCGCGGCGAGTTCAAATTTACGGAGCTCACTGAGCCCACACTGGGGCCGTATTTTCAACAGAAACAACTGGGACGGGGGATGGCACGTCTCGATTGGAACCGCGACGGTAAGGAGGATGTTGTCATCAGCAACCTGGACGTTCCCGCCGCCTTGTTAACGAATACGACCGAACAGCCCGGGCACTTCCTGACACTCCGCGTCTGTGGTGTCACATCCAGCCGAGACGCCATCGGGACGACAATCACCGCACACGTGGGGGGGCGGCGCCTGGTACGGCAACTGACCGCCGGTGACGGCTACCTGGCCAGCAATGAGCGAATGCTGTCATTGGGATTGGGCCCCGCCACCCTCGTCGAACGGGTCGAAATCCGTTGGCCATCCGGGTTGCGGCAAGAGTTCAAAAACCTCGCCGCCGACACGGAATGGCTCTGTATCGAACACGCCAACCAACTGCAGCCGTTAGCTCCTTCTCGCTGACAATGTAATTCTTGACGGGACCAGTACAGCAACACCCCGCAGAGCGATTCCAAGAAATCAATCAACAGGCGGTCCCAAGGCCAACATTGGGGATGGTCAGGTCGATAACATTCTCGTCACCTCAGCCTTCGTCGTCCTCATCCTCACCATGGTCTTCGGTGTTGGTGCCACTGCCGCCGTCTTCTAAATCATCGGCATCGCCATGCATCGAATCGTCGCCATCTTCTCCGAAAATGTCGTCGGTGCCTGTCCCACCAGTGAGCAGATCGTCACCCAATCCCCCGTGGATTGAATCGTCACCGTCTTCACCATCGGCCGTATCATCGCCATCATCTCCGTTGACCAGATCACTGCCACCGCCACCCAGCAATGTGTCGTCGTCGTCGCCACCGTTGAGCTGATCGTCGTCATCACCGCCAGACAGATGGTCGCGGCCACGGTTGCCATTCAGGATATCCACGCCGATGCCGCCCGTCAGAGTATCATCGCCGTCGTCGCCGTCTGCAGTATCGTCCCCGTCCTCGCCATCTATGCTGTCATCGCCACTCCCACCCGACAATAAATCGTCATCGCTTCCACCATGCAGGTCATCGTCACCGTCGTCGCCAGACAGGTCATCGTCACCCTGATCTCCGTCGAGATGATCGTCGCCCGCACCGCCAATCAGCGTGTCATCGCCATCGTCGCCTGATTCAGTATCGTTTCCATTTCCACCATCTTCGACATCATTGCCCGATCCTCCGGAGAGATCGTCGTTCCCATCGTCGCCCTCGAGAGTATCGTCCCCAGCGCCACCGTTGAGGTCATCATCACCACTGCCGCCGTTGATATCATCATCGAACTGGCTGCCAACAATCGTGTCATCACCGCCGTTGCCATTGATGTCCACATTGGTCAGGCCCGTAAAACGGCTTGTCGTAACACCGCTGAGATTGATGGTGTTGTTCTTGTCGCCACCGTCGACGACGATTGATTGGATCTGACTCAGGTCCGAAGCCGCTCGGCCGTGACGATTGCCATTCTTGACGCGGTGACCGTTTACCGTCAGTTCGCCATTTTTATTGACACCGATGGTGATCGATTCACCATGCCTGGCTGTCACGTGCAATTCGTGTCCCGTGGGATCTATTACCGACTGCACGCTGAGCAGCGTACGCAGTTCCAAGTCTTCAACACTACGCGATGCGGCCCGTGCCTGGCGTTTTGCAGGTCGTGGACGGAGCAGTTTCCGGTATGTTTTTTCCAGCTTCCCGATGAACCTTGCGAGCCAGTTGATTGAATGCATGTGAACTACCCCTGTCAAATTCGTGGGATGGTGGGTTGTCGCTCTGGACAAGGAAATGATCGCGGGCCGCAAATAAACTCGAAGGGTCGGGGGGCTTCGGGCGAATCCTCAAATTCGATGAGGGCACTCGCCAGGCAGCAGGTTATAAAATATCTTCTTTGCCAAAATCGATGATAGAAGCCCTAAAGTGGCTGGCAAGCACGTTTGATTAACTTTGCATTAGACACCAGCAAGACAAAACTGCTAAGAGGCTTCCGGCCTGATTGCGACGGATTGTCAGCCCGCAGTTGTGCTGCCAATTGGCAACACAACTGTGCCATTTCGGACGCAATCTGCCAGGAGTTACAACGAAATAGATACGAACAGAAATAGAAAAGGACAGGTAACTCGCAGATGAGTGCCCGTCCTTTTTGCGTAATTGCACGGAGTATCGCGGACTGGAAGAGAATACCGGCCGCGATTGCGAATCACTGGGCCATGAGGGCCACCTACTCGCTCAAATCATTATCTGAACGTCATTCCGTTAAGTTCACGCCCCGCCAGACACCACATTAATCGTCTGGGTTGCGGAGGTCACATGGCCGGCGGCGTCAGTCAGCGACACCACGAACGCACGGGTGGCCTGTTGCAGGCCTGAATCCTTCGTGGAGAACTTGATGCCACGCAGGAACGATTGCACTGCGCTGGCGGTCACACCGGACTTCAAATCAATCGTCAGCACGAGGTGATTGTCGACGTATTGAAAACCGGAACTCGTTCCCAGGGATTTGATCTTGGGGAACTTGAAGCGGTCGACGATGAAATTGCCGCTCACCACAGCGTCGACACTGATCGCCAGCGTTCCGCCCCCCAGCGTCGCCGTGCCTACGGTGGCTTGCGGCATAATCTTGATGGGAGCCTGCCTGGCGGTATAAGTGACTGCGTCGCCCAGATCCAAGGTCGGCAGACCAGCCGCATCCAGGATATCCAAGGTCGCCGTCAGCTTGTCGGAATCGGAATCGAGTTCAATGTTTTCATCCCCGGCGGTGATGCCGGTCAGCGTTACGATCACAGTTTCGGGATCTTCTGCGGTGGAATCATTGTAGGGGGTGACATCAATGGTGGCGGAGGTCTGGCCCGCGGGAATGGTGACTGTGCCCGACAGGGTCTGGTAGTCGCTATCTTCACCACTGTCGCCAGCAATCGCGGTCCCGTCCACGGTGTACGTCACCACCGTGTCGGTCGCACTGACTCCAGACAACGTGACCGTAAACTTCCCTGTGGAGGGGGGCGTGGTCTCCGCTGCGTCGGTTGTCTTTGTAATCGACACCGTGCCGCCGTCGTCATTGGTGATCGTGCCGGTCATAGTGGCCGTGCCCAGCGACGCGTTGACGGCATCGGACAGCTTCACAGAGAAGCTCTCGTTCGCCTCGAGCTTCGTGTCGCCCTTCACCTGCACGATGAACGTCTTATCGGTTTCCCCCGGAGCGAAGGTGATGGTCGTCGAGTTCTGAATGTAATCGTTGTCGGACACCTTCGCGGTCCCGTCGGCAGTCGTAATGGCGACAGTCACTTCCTGCCCCGCGGCCTGCGAGAGAATCACATGGAACACCGCATCGACGGTGTCGCTATCGCCTTCGACCACCGTGACCGCTTGAGACAAGCTCACGGTCGGGAGGCTGAAATCATCATTGGTGATCGTGGCGGTACCGGGACTGACCGCAATGCGGGCCTGCGTCGGGGTCGACAACTGCAACAAAATGGTTTCGTCGGCCTCGTTCTTGGCATCTCCCTTCACGACGACTGATATCTCCTTGCTCGTCTGTCCCGGCAAGAACGTCAGCGTTCCACTGACCGCCGTATAATCGTTGTCAGCAACTGTCGCCGTGCCGTCGGCCGTGGCATAGGCGACGGTTACGGTCTCTGTGCTGGCTGACGACAAGGTGACCGTGAAGAGCAAAGTCACCGTTCCCGACGCCCCTTCGTCAATCGGCGCGGGATTGTTGACACTCAGGACCGGCAACGTGTCGTCGTCACCAATGGTCGCCGTAGCCGTCGCTGTCGTGATGGTGACCGATGACGGAGACGGCGCAGTCAGATTCACCGAGAAGGTTTCGTCAGTTTCGGCGGTGGTGTCCCCATTGATCGTGACCGAAATTGTCTGCGACGTTTCACCCGGCGCGAACGTGATTGTCCCGCTGGCTGATTCGTAGTCGTTGTCCGCAACAGTGGCAGTGCCGTCGGCAGTCGAGTAGTGCAGGGTTACGGGCACAGAACTGGGATTACTGAGGGTCACGGGAAAGGTCGCCACCTTCGTCCCGCTGTTGCCTTCAAACACGGTTCCCGGCGATCCGATGCTGGCCGTCGGAGCGGCATCGTCGTTGGTGATGGTCGCAACGCCGCGCGTGCTCTTGCCAAGTTTGGCACTGGTGGCACTCAATAGCAGGACGGTAAACGTCTCGTCGGTCTCAAACTTGACGTCGCCATTCACGGGGATCGTGATCGTCTTCGACGTCTCGCCGGGGGAGAAGGTCAACATCCCCGACTTGGGTGTGTAGTCGCCATCAGCCGCGTGCGCTGACCCGTCCACGGTCGTGAAACCGGCGGTCACGGTCGACGTACTGGCCACCGACAACGTTACGGTGAACACGGCGTCAATCGTGGCACTGCCCCCCTCGGCCACGGTCACAGCGGGCGTAATATTCACCAAGGGAGTGGCAGCGGGCACAATGCGGACTTCAAGAGTCTCAGTAGCCTCGGCCACCAGCGAGTTCTTGCGTTTGGTGGAACTGGGTCGTCGAGCGGCCGGAGTACGGCCCCAACCTTGACGAATGCTCTTAAGAAAGTCTCCAAAATTCGCGAGAACCATAGCAATCTCTGTGGAAAATTGAGGTGCAGGTCAACTTGGCGCTCTTATTGACCGTTAGCGCAGGCCAGGTGAGTGACCAAAGTTTCGGCAGTCATGTCGTCGGGCAGGGGCAGGGATTTGCCGATCCCCGTCAATAATTGACACTACGGGTGACTCTTCTGAATATCGTAGAGCGGCCCACCCCAAGCACTGCCGATCCGCCCGGGTAACGACGTTTTAACTCCAATCGACAGCCTGCCTTAACGGTTGTACCAACTTCGCGTTATTCACCATCAGCCGCATGAAAAGTGTTGATGCGCCGAGACAAACTGAACAAAGAGAACATAGAGACGTACAATGTCTCCATTTTGTTCCACCGGCACGTGAGATGGCTCACCTGGCCCGCGCGAGCCTGCAACAACCGATCATTCGGTCATCTCAGGTCTCACGGTTGTCGCGCAGCGCAGGAGGGGCCGGTTTCAAGGCACCGGCTGAAATATTCAGACATGACTTGGCCTGGCCATTGTTCGCTGCGCGCGTTCATCCAGGCACCTAACCTATTGGCAGGAAATGAATTAGCGCACTGACGGACCAGGAGACCCGTCTCACCAATTCAGCTGGCGGATTTGTGCTCGAGAAATAAGTCGGTGGCTTTAAAAATCGGGCCCTCGACGCAGACGCGGCGATAATCCCAGGTTTCGTCAGGTTGCCGGACTTTCGTCACACAGCTGAAGCACGCTCCAAAACCACAAGCCATCGGCGTTTCGAGCGAGAGGTAGCAATTAACCTGGCGTTCGGCACACAGCCGGGCGACGGCGTGCATCATCGGCTCGGGACCGCAGCAATAGACGGTCGTATCGGGAACCACGGTATCGAGTTGGGCTCGCAACAGGTCGGTCACATAGCCGTGATGACCACGGGTGCCATTATCCGTCGCCAGCTGCACATCGAGGCCCACGCTGGAAAAGTCTTCCAGCCCTGCCAGATATTCCTCGGAACGGACGCCGTAACACAGGGTGACCTGCTGCGGCTTGACCGTCAGTTGCCGGGTTGGTTGGCCGTACTGGCGGCCCCCCAGCGCTTCGCGAGCGATCGCCAGGAACGGCGTCTGGCCGATGCCACCCGCCACAAGTAATAAGCGTCCGGCGGGAGGCAGGGGAAACCCGTTGCCCAGCGGACCCCAGATTTCGGCCAGGTCTCCCACGCGCCAGGTGCTCATTAAACTGGTCATTTTCCCGACCACCAGGTAGACCACTTCAATCCCTGCAGGCTGCCCCTGGGCATCGAGATAGGTGTCATACAAGGCGAACGGACGCCCCAGCAGCGGATCAATCCGGTGGGGCTCGCGAATCATGAAAAACTGGCCGGGAATCGCCTGCCGGGCAATCTCTGGACAGGCTAAACGCAAGCGAAATGTGCCCTTGGCCAATTGGTCATGTGCGACAATCGGTACTGCTTGCTGGCAGGCCGTGGGGACACAACCGGGCAAACTGTTGGCAGGAGCAGACATTATTGACGGGGCTTTCGCGATGATGAGTGAGGTTGTTTGGCTGATTTTGGTGCGGGGGCCTGCTTGGCGGACTTTTTTGGCTGGTCGGGCTTATCCAGTGGCGCCTCGCCGATGGCTTTTTGTCCGGCCGCGACTTGTTTCAACTGGCGCACTTCGAATGTCGTGAGATGCCGAAACTCGCCCAATTCCAGGCGACCGATCCGCAACGGTCCAAAGGCCACACGTTGCAGCTTGAGGACCTTGTGCCCGATGCGCGCGAACAGGCGGCGGATCTCGCGATTATGACCTTCTTTCAGCACGATTTCCAGAAAGGTGCTGTCCCCCTGCGTCTTCATCACCTTGAAGGCTTCGACATGGAACTTTCCATCGGAGAATTCCTGCCCCGTCCGCAGCGTGTCCAGCGCTGCACGCTCGGGATGCCCGGCGACTTGCACACGGTAGACCTTGGGAACCCCGTACCGCGGATGCAACAGCTTATTGGCCAGCGGACCGTCATTCGTCACCAGCATCAAACCCTGACTGGCCTCATCGAGCCGCCCCACCGGATAGAGCCGCTCGCGGGTCTTCGGCAACAGGTCAATGACTCGCTCACGGCCGGCGGGATCGTCGTTCGTCGACAGAAATCCGACAGGCTTATTGACGAGGTAATACACCTTCCGCTCGGCATGAATCGGCTGGCCATCGACCTGAATCTTCTGGATCGAGGGATCGACTTTCAGTCCCAGTTCGGTCACGGTCTGGCCGTCCACCGAGACACGACCTTCCAGGATAATGGCCTCGGAATGCCGGCGTGAGGCGACTCCGGCCTCGGCCAGCACTTTCTGCAGGCGGACCATCGGCGTGGAGGGAGGATCAGCCTTGGACGATTGGAACGATCCGCGGCGCGAATTAGGGCGAGACATTGAACTGCAGTCT
>CAZQUW010000090.1:0-5909 GCA_964596215.1 uncultured Planctomicrobium sp.
GTACTACCCGACCGACAGCTCAGCAAGGCATTTGGTTATATGAGATGTTCTTCAGCTTGCAACGGTTATCACTCTATTGTGGCTGTGTACCGTTTTACGGAGGGTCAACTGGCAGTTCTGGTTGACGCTTGCCTCACTGGGGCGCTCTAGGCAAGTATCATCGGCTGGAATATCTCGTCAGCTTACTCTCTCGGCAAACTAGCTTAAAGAGTCGCAATTTCCGGACCATTCCCTTTGTGCACTCGAATCTGGTGTTTAGAGTAACACTGGTGAAATTTAACCGTCAAGCAGAAAAATCCGAAATCAATGCGGATTTACTAAAGTGCTGAAGTCTTAAAAATAAAGACTCAAAATCTTCAACAGGCAGGATTCCGGCGGGAGCGGGCAGCTCAAATGTCGGTGTAAGTTCAGACCGGAATTACAAATCGGAATTTACTGATGGCTTCTTGAAGAAGCGATGCCTCGTCACCCACCACTATGATCGATCCACGGGCAGCGCGTGCCAATCCCGGGCATCGACTCCTCAGAATGATCCGCAACGCGGTCAGTTTCGCTTCCAGGCACCGCTACAGTTTTCCACGGGGCCACAGCCCCCGGCAAATCCGCAATGCAATCGACTCCCGCAGCAAGGCAGAAGTTATGAGATAAACCAAGCCGCCCAATCCCCCGGCGAGCATGGTCACGCCGCGGAATTCCCCATAGAGCACCAATGAGGCGACAGCCAGCGCCAACAGTGCAGCCACACCACACTTTGCGGCAGTGTCCCACATATCCGCGAGAGGAATCACACCGACCCGTCGATTCAACAGCATCCAATCGAGGAGTGCAATTAAGAGGTAATAGCAGGAGGTCGCCCAAACCAGTCCGCGTAATCCGTATTGGGTTCCCCACCACAGTTTCAACCCGGCTCCGACGACAAAACCGATAATCCGCACCGCGGTCGGAGTACGGGAATCACCCATTGCAAAAAATGTTTTGCTCAGAATCTCGCCGGCACTGCCCCCGACGAGAACTCCCAAATACAGGAGCAACAAGTCAGCCACCACCAGCGTATCGCCAGGGGTAAAGCGACCACGTTCGAACAGATCACGAATGATGGGGATCGGATACCACCCCAGTGCGAGACAGAGCGGCAACAGCAGAAACACCAGAAACTGCAGAGCATGGCCCACCTCAGCCTTGAGGTGCTCGCGGTTGCCGCTGGCAGCATGCACCACCAGCACCGGGAAGACAACCATTGCCAGGCCGTTCGTGGTGAGAGTCAGAAACGCTGCAATCAGGCGCGAGGCATAACTTAACTGGGAGACGCTCCCGGTGGTCAGTTCCGACGCCAGATAGCGATCGAGCAGCGGATCGAGTTTATAGACGGCAGCTCCCAGCAACAGTGGCAACAACATCAGCCACATATGCCTGGTACCATCGTCGATACGCCAGCGATGCCGCGCATTGCGACAATACAACGGGGCCTGCCAGACCAGACTCACCAGAGCCCCGCCGAGTGTCGACCACGCAATTCCAAGGATGCCCCAGGCACTGTAAGTCAGCCAGCTCGCTACGAATGTGACGAGCGTACCGAGAACCGGCCCGACCGCTGCTGGCCCGTAAATCTGGGCGGACTGCAAGACGGTCTGAAAGAACGCCGTCACGCTGATGGTCCACGTCAGCCAGACCATGACCCGAAACAGGCTGACGGTCAATTCGATCTGAGCCGGAGAGTATCCTGGAAACAACAGTCGAATCATCGGATCCGCCGCCAGGCATCCGGCAAGCGACAACAACGCGACGCCGGGAATCACCATCAGGCCCGTAGTACCAGCCAGCTCCCAGGCGGCGTCAGGCCCCAATTGTTCGCGCCGCTGGATAAACACCGGCACGAACGCGTACTGCAGAGATCCCACCAGGATTGTGGCCACAACCATGGGAATGGTCTGGGCCGCCTGAAACGCATCCATCTCGATCCCGGCCCCATACCACTTGGCCAGAACCAGCTGATAGACGAACTGCAACGCGAATTGCGCAAACATGCTCCCGCTGAGCAGGCTGATGGCTCGGAGAGAACTTCTCGGCCTGGAGGGTGACTCGGGACTGGACGGTTTCACGGCATTCCTAGTCAGCGCGGCCCAGAGACAGGCAAGGGGCCTGTCGACCCGCCCGCCTGTCGCCTGACTCGCCGAGTCGGGTGTATTTCGATCGTATTACTCCCGACTCGGCGAGTCAGGCGACAGTTCCTGTACCACAATCTCATTCCGCCAACGGGACTATTCCACCAACTGACCTATTCCACCAACTGACATGGATGCCCCTCGCGGTCGACCAGCGGCAAGACCAGGGGTTGATAAATCTGCGTGTAAGCGTGGGCCAACCGGTGCTGATCCAGATCGGCCTGCGTTTCCCAACGTTCATTCAGTACGAAGCGCGTGGCATCGGTGTTGGAATGATAGACTTCAAATCGCGCACAGCCCGGTTCTTGCAGTGAGTGTGCCCGCTGCTGAATCAGCAATTCGCGGACACGGCTCACATCGGCCGGATCTTTCACTTTCAACAAGACGTTTAAGTAAATCATGGCAGTCTCACGAGGATATTCGGACAGGTAGTCTCACTTACTGGATCATGAATTTCGCGGGACATTTCTGATCACTCCATACGCACTGGTTAGTAAGGCGGGCTGAAATTGCCGTACTAGAGTGCGGTCTGCGACCGTGTTGACCGCTATGGACGGCACAGGTGACCGCCCGGCAACCGTCTTACCAGACGCTTCATCTCCAGGATAGTCAACGTCTGTAGCACGCGTGACGGCTCTTGGTCGACGGCCCGCAAAATCTCATCAATGTGCTGGGGTTCGGCGGTTACCGTGTTGAGAATCAGCTTCTCTTGTTCATTGAGCAGCAGTTCCCGCGGCGCGCGTACCTCTTCAGTCGGGGAGACTTTGGCAGGCGCGGATAATGGCCCCAACGCGGGCAGGATGTCGTCGACGTTACGCACCAGGGTCGCACCGTCGCGGATCAAGTCATGGCAACCTTCGCTGGCAAGGCTGTCGATGCGACCGGGCACCGCAAAAACTTCCCGGTTCTGTTCCATCGCGTGCCGGGCCGTGTGCAGGGCGCCGCTGTTGCGGGCCGCTTCCACCACAATTACCCCCAACGACAAGCCACTGATGATGCGATTGCGCTGGGGGAACATCCCCGGTGTCGGAGCCTGACCTATGGGCGATTCGCTCAGGACAACCCCGTGCGAGGCAATTTCGCGGGCCAGATCTTCGTGCTCCGGGGGATAGATCTCCACTACGCCAGTGGCCAGGACAGCAATCGTGCGACCGCCGGCCTGCAACGCCGCCCGATGAGCCACGCCATCAATGCCGCGTGCCAGCCCGCTGATGATCGTGACACCCGCACGTGCCAGCTGCGATGCTAATCGCTCGGCTTGCTGTTGCCCGTACAACGTGCAGCGACGTGAACCGACAATGGCCACTGCGAGCTTATCCCGGGCGGCAAAGTCTCCCTTGGCATACAACACAGGTGGCGGATCGGGGATCTCGTTCAACCATTCGGGAAATCCCGCGGTACCCTGCGACAGCAGCTGCACATTGAATTCCCGGCACTTCGCGAGCTCGCGTTCGGCCGCAGGACTGAGACGCGCCGCCACAATCGCCGCCGCCAGCTTGGGGCCAATCCCCGGGACTTCCTGCAGTTGTGTGGCGTTTGCAGCCAGGACGGCAGCGGGGTTGCCGAAACGCTCCATCAACTGCATCCAGGTACGCGGCCCGACACCGTTGACCAGATGCAGCCGCAACAGGGGCAGCAAGTCGGGGGTGGTAGGAGTCTCGGCCATGAATCATTCAGCTGGGGCGAAGGGGGGACATCTGCATCGCTAACACGGGTTTAGAATATCCACAGCTCCAGAAAAACGCACGCGAACGACCACGCTCGCCCGCGCAGCCCGAAAGAGTGGTTCAATGCCTCCCTGCTGGACTGGCCGTTCCGCAGCTGGCATAACTACAATCCACGACCACTGAAATTCCTGCCCCAAGGAAATCCACTGACGCTGGAGACTCGCATGTCTGACGATGGTTCGACGCCCCCGCCTCCCGAATCTGACCCCGCGCACGAATGGTTCCGCAACGTCTATCAGGGAGATCATGTTCGCCAGCTCAGCGTGCGGTCAATTGTCACCGGCATGCTGATCGGCGGGGTGATGTCGGTCTCGAACTTATATGTGGGACTGAAGACCGGCTGGGGCCTGGGGGTGACCATCACCGCCAGCATCATTGCCTATGCCGTATTCCAGGCACTGGAACGGATCGTCCCGGCATATCGCAAGAACCCCTTCACGATCCTCGAAAACTACACCATGTCGAGTGCCGCCAGTGCGGCCGGGTATATGTCTTCCGCGGGGCTGGTGTCGGCAATTCCGGCCCTTTATCTGACAACCGGGAGGCAGTTGACCTGGTGGGAATTGATGACCTGGATCGGGGCCGTTTCCGCCCTGGGCGTCTTCATGGCCATTCCGCTGAAACGCCAACTGATCAATATCGAACAATTGCCGTTCCCCTCAGGGATCGCGACCGCGGAAACCCTCAAGTCGATGCACACCGAAGGGGAGCAGGCACTTTCCAAGGCACGCTCGCTGTTTGGAGCCTCGTTGATCGGCGGACTGCTGGCCTTCTGGAAGGATTTTCCCAGTCTGCTGCCCAAACAGAGCGCTGAATCACTCGGCAAGTTTGCCTTTCCGGCGGAATTTCCGCTGATGGGTGGCGCGACTGGCAAGAAGTGGTTAGACGACTACACGATTGGTATCGAGGGATCGCTGATCATGGTGGCGGCAGGCGCCATCATGGGTTTGCGAGTAGGAATTTCACTCCTGGCCGGGGCGCTGATTTACTACGGCATCCTGGGCCCCTGGTTGATCGAAGTAGGCTGGGCCAAGCCCGGCTATCGCGGCCTCGTTACGTGGACCCTGTGGCCGGCGACCGCCATGATGGTGACGTCGGGACTTCTGTCCTTCGGTTTAAAATGGAGAACGATCGTCCGGGCGATGGGTGGCTTGATGACAGCCTTCAGTCGCTCCGAAGGGCCGCGCGAACACGACCCGATGGACGATATCGAAGTGCCCACATCCTGGTTCGTGGCCGGTACCTTCCTGACGGGTCTGGCCTGCGTGCTGCTGGGCCACTTCTTGTTTGAGATCACCTGGTGGATGGGGATCATCGCGGTACTCGTGACATTCCTGCTGTCGATCGTCGCCGCGCGGGCCACCGGTGAGACCGACGTGACCCCGATCGGGGCGATGGGCAAAATTACGCAGCTGTTGTACGGCTGGCTGGCCCCTTCCAACATCACTACGAATCTGATGACGGCATCGATTACCTCGGGCGCCGCATCGCACTCAGCCGATTTGTTGACCGACCTCAAGACGGGCTACCTGCTGGGGGGCAATCCGCGCAAACAAACGATTTCCCAGCTGTTTGGTGTGCTGGCGGGAACGCTGGTCTGTGTGCCGGTCTACATGGTGGTTGTCGATCCGACCAAGCTGGGCTCGAAGGAACTACCGGCGCCTTCGGCGAAGGTTTGGGAAGGGGTAGCCAATCTGCTGTCGAAGGGTGTCGCCAATCTGCCGGAAGGCACGGTGACGGCCATGATTATCGGCGGGCTCATTGGCATCATCCTTACCCTGTGCGAAGAATTCCTGCCCAAGGAATACAAGAAATGGGTCCCCTCATCAACGGGCTTGAGCATCGCGGGTGTGATTCCCGCCTTCAATTCCATTTCGATGTTCGCAGGTGCCTTAATTGCCTGGACCATCGCGAAGTTCCGCAAAGATATCGACGAACAGTACACGATCCCGTTCTCCTCAGGGCTCATCGCCGGAGAATCGCTGATTGGCGTCGCGATTATTTTGCTGACCCAGGGGCC
>CAZQUW010000090.1:6009-22902 GCA_964596215.1 uncultured Planctomicrobium sp.
CTCCCCTACTGAAAAGAATTCCGCTTGGCGTCTGTGGTCAGAGTGCTAAGATCATCGATGACCATGAGCGACAGCATTCCCGAACCTGAATTCGATACGTCGGACCCTTACACCAAGGTCCGTCGGCATTTTCCGACCACGCCCGGCGTCTACCTGATGAAGGATGACAAGGGCCGCGTTATCTACATCGGCAAGGCCGTCAACTTGCGGAGCCGCGCCGGGAGTTACTTCACCAAGGCGGCCGAAATCGAACACCGCACCGCCGAACTCGTGCGGCAAATCCGCGATATTGACTACATTTCAACCGATACCGAGGTCGACGCGCTCCTCCTGGAAGCGCGGCTGGTCAAAGACATTCAGCCCACATTCAATTCCGAGCTGAAAGACGACAAGACCTTTCCTTACCTGGAAATCGCCATCCGGGAAGATTTCCCCACCGTCGAATTCACGCGCACCCCCTCGTCGCGCGGCACGAAGCTCTATGGCCCCTTTACAAGTGCCAAGAAACTGCGCGCGACGATCAGTGTCCTGCAAAAAATCTTCCAGTTTCGAACCTGCTCGCTGGACATTACCGACGGCGATCAGCGCTGGCAGTGGTTTCGCCCCTGCCTGCTGCACAGCATCAAACAGTGCACGGCCCCCTGTAATTTACGGATCTCCAAGGAGGAATACCGCGAGGACATTCGCCGGCTGATTCTATTTCTGGATGGCAAGAAGGACACGCTACTGGATGAATTGCGGGCCAACATGGACCAGGCTGCTGCCGCGCTGAAGTTCGAAAAAGCGGCCCGCATTCGCGATGAGCTGAAGGCCCTGGAAAACCTCAGCCTGCGCGGCGACCTGGAAGCCAATGCACAGCCCGAAGTCTTTTACGTCGATCCGCAGCGGGGCCTGAAAGGCCTGCAAAAGATCTTCCAGCTGCCAGCCTTGCCCCGCAGAATTGAAGGGGTCGACATCGCCCACCTGCAGGGGGGGGAAACAGTCGCCAGCCTGGTGCAGTTCATCGACGGTTTACCGTTCAAGCACGGCTACAAGCGGTTTAAAATCAAGACGGTCGAAGGGGTGGATGACTTCGCCTCGATCCGCGAAGTCGTCTCCCGGCGGCTGTCGCGGCTGAGTTCCGAAGGCGAAGCCTTTCCCGATCTGCTGCTGATCGACGGCGGCAAGGGCCAGCTCAACGCGGCTCTCGAAGGCTTGCGGGTGATGAACATCAAGCCCCCCTTCACAATTGCCCTCGCAAAGCAGGAAGAGGAACTTTACGTCCCCGGCGAATCGGAACCCCGCCGTCTCAGCCGGCATTCCTATTCCTTACGGCTGTTGCAATACGTCCGTGACGAAGCCCACCGGTTCGCCCAGCACTATCACCACATCCTGCGTCGAAAGTCGACGTTTGAAGAGTGAACAATCAACGCTAACAAAACCTCTGCGTCAGTTGAGAACCCCGTGAGATCCCGCGATTCTCAAGTTCCCACAACCGGTTTTGTCAGGGGTCCTTAATCTTCAGACGTATCCAGCACGGTCAAGAAGGCCTTTTGCGGGATTTCCACCTCGCCAAACTGCTTCATCCGCTTCTTGCCTTCCTTCTGCTTCGCCCACAGCTTCTTCTTGCGCGAGATATCGCCGCCGTAGCACTTCGCAGTCACATTCTTCTTCACTGCCGAGATTGTTTCTCGGGCAATAATGCGCATGCCGATCGCGGCCTGGATCGCGATTTCGAAGAGATGCTTGGAGATCTCGTTCTTTAATCGTTTGCAGAGGTTGCGGCCACGTTTCTCGGCCATCGAGCGATGCACGATCGTCGACAGGGCATCGACCCGATTGCCTTTGACGAGGATATCCATTTTGACCAGATCGGCAGCGCGGAAACCGATGATCTCATAGTCCATCGTTCCATACCCGCGCGTGACACTCTTCAGCTTGTCGTGCATGTCGTAAACAACTTCCGACAGCGGCAATTCATAGACGAGCTGGGCGCGGGTGGCACCGAGATATTCCGTCCCCTTGTAGGTACCGCGACGGTCTTCCGACAACTGCATGATCGAGCCGATGGACTCGACGGGCAGGATGAAGTTGACCTTGGCGATGGGCTCGCGAAATTCGGCGATCGTACCGTCGGTGGGAACTTCCTGCGGGTTATCGATGCGCCGCACCTCACCGGCCGTAGTCAGGATCTCATAGGTGACGTTGGGCGCCGTCTGAATGAGATCGATATCGGCTTCTTTTTCCAACCGCTGCTGGATGATCTCCATATGGAGCATCCCCAGGAAGCCGCACCGGAAGCCGAAACCCAATGCATCGCTGGTTTCGGGCTGGAAGCTGAAGCTGGCGTCGTTCAGCCGCATCTTTGACAGCTCTTCGCGCAGCTTTTCGAAGTCGGTGGCATCGATCGGATACATGCCGCAGAAGACCATATGCTGCGGCACCTGGTAACCGGGCAGGGGGGTCTTCGCCGGGTTATGGAAATCAGTGACCGTATCACCAACTCGAACCGCGGCAATATTCTTAATCCCGGCACAGATGTAACCGACCTGGCCCGGCCCGAGTTCCTGGCACGGCACCATGTTCGGACGGAACTGGCCAATTTCCAGAACGTCGTACGAGCCGCCCCCTTCCATAAACTTGATCTTCTGCCCCGGACGAATCGTCCCTTCCCGCACGCGCACGTAGGTCAACACACCGCGGAAATTGTCGTACTTGCTGTCAAAGATCAACGCGCGCAGCGGACCTTTCGGGTCCCCCACGGGAGCCGGAATCCGCTCGACGATGGCATCCAGCACGGACTCAATATTCAGACCGGCCTTGCCGCTGACACGCAACGCTTCGGAAGCATCCAGGCCGATGACCGTCTCGATTTCCTCAAGCACTTCGTCGACACGAATGACCGGCAGGTCGATCTTGTTCAAGACCGTGATGATGGCCAGGTTGGCTTCAAGCGCCGCGTAGGCATTGGCAACCGTTTGCGCCTGCACGCCCTGGAACGCATCCACCAGCAACAGCGCTCCTTCGCAGGCGGCCAGACTGCGCGACACTTCATAGTGAAAGTCGACGTGCCCCGGGGTATCGATCAGGTTCAACTCGTAAGTTTCACCCTTGTACTTGTGATAGATCGCGACCGTTCGGGCCTTCACCGTAATGCCGCGCTCCCGCTCGACATCCAGATCGTCCAGGATCTGGTCGCGGAATTCTCGCTGCGTGATGGCACCAGTTTTCAGCAGCAACTGATCGGCAAGCGTGCTCTTGCCGTGATCGATGTGGGCCACAATCGAGAAGTTACGAATATGCTGAGAGTCCATGTCGTTTCGTTTTGATTACTGTGAGGCGATTGGGATCTGTAGCCTGACTCTCCAGAGTCGGGAAGATGTTTCTCTCGCCTGACGATCCGAGCCGCAGCTCGACTGACCGGAAATTGGCCCGACTCTGGAGAGTCAGGCTACGGTTTAAACTTTAACTTCGCACATCCTGCAGCCCCGATGAAGCCCGCGTCGTTGTGCAAACTGGCATATTTCAGGATGGTCTTGGCATAGGGAATCGGGAAGGCCCGCTTCTTGACTTCACTGCGGACCTCCTGCAGGAAGCGCCGTCCAATGGCGGTCGATTCGGCCCCAAAGGTCATTGCTCCGCCGAACACGACCATATCGGGATCGATCGTGTGCATCATGGTCACCGTCCCCACGCCCATGTAGCGTGCGGTCTCCATAATCAAATCATCTGCGAGCTGGTCTCCCTGCTCGGCGGCCGCCGACAGCAGTTTCGGGGTCAGCACCTGCCCGGCATTGATCCAGTCCGTCAGGATGCTGGTCCGACCGGCCGCGAGAGCCTCCTGGCAGCGACTGACAACCGCCTTGGTTCCGCAGTACGCTTCCAGAGTGCCATATTGCCCCGTCCCCTCCAGCCGGCGCCCCCCATCCATCTGTACAATCATGTGGCCGCATTCCGCTCCGTGCGAATGCTGACCTTCAATAATCAGATCGCCGATGATGATACCGCAACCAATTCCAGTCCCCAAAGTCCAGAAGACCAGGCTGTGCGCTTCTTTGGCAGCCCCGGCCCAGAACTCACCGTAGGCGGCCGCATTGGCATCATTCTGCAGTACGGTGGGAATTCCGATGGCCTCTTCGGTTCGCTCGCGGATCGGATAGTAATTCCAGCCCGGCAGATTCGGCGGCTCCAGGAGCATCCCGCCGGGGATATCCATCGTTCCCGGCGTCGCCAGGCCCGCCCCCACGAGATCGCTCGCCTTCAGTCCGGCCTGCTTCAACGCTAACTTCAACGCCAGTTTAATATTCGCGACACCGCTATCCGGCCCCTTGATGGCCTCGGTCGGCACATTGGCTTTGCCCAGGGGCGTTCCATCGCAGTCCACCACTCCTGCTTTGATGTTGGTTCCGCCGACATCAATGCCGGCATAATAGGGAGCCTTCCCCGCCATGGTGGACACTTTTTCCTGACAAAACGAAACACAGGCCATCACCAACCAGGCGGTCGACCAGACGATGACGAGCCGCCACAACGCTCGATCTCGGCCGACAGCGACGCGCAGCCAGATTGTTGCCCATGCGCGAAATCTGCGGAAGTATATTCGGTTTCAGGACATTGATTCAATCTGGTTTCGTAACCAGCGGCCAGGCAGCTGCCATTCCTCGACCGGAATTCTCCGCTGGTCGAGCGCAGAACTCTTTGCATCCCGGCAATTTCGTAACAGTTTTGTAAGCGATCACCGCCGCTGGTGATTCGGCAGTAATCTCGCGAATGGGCGATACATGGAACCGCGACAGTTCCAACCACCCCGGGACATCGTGCAACGCAACCATTGGCACTTTTCGTCGGAGTTCAATGACAAACCGCCACGCCCCGACAAAAGTCCTGGGCATGGCGGTATTGTGAATTTCCGGTCCTGCGGGCATAGCAATCTTGCTCAGCCAGCTCGCAACGCGAACTAGTGGGCCGCAGCAGCACCGCCAGCGGTGGGCACAACCCACACCTTGACTTCGGTTTCCACGTCAGCGTGCAGATGCACCCGGACGGTGTACATACCAGTTTCTTTCAACGGGCCTTCCAGGCGAACATTGTCGGCCTCGATGGCGAAATTGGCTGATTTCAGGGCCTTGCTGATGTCCGGCGCGGTGATCGAGCCGTACAGGTGGCCTTCGGGGTTTGCATTGGCTTCGAGAGTCACGCTGTACTTGCTGACCATTTCTGCCAGCTTCTTGAGCGCCTTGATCTTGTCGCGAGCGAGCTCTTCCAGCTTCTGGCGATGCTTCTCGACGCGCTTCTTGTTGTGCTCGGTGGCGACAGTGGCCAACCCATGCGGCAACAGGTAGTTCCGGGCGAATCCCGGCTTGACGCTGACGATCTCACCCTGCTTGCCGAGGGGAGCAACATCTTCAGCCAACAACAATTCGACCGCACGCCGCCGCGGACCTGCTACGGAATTCGCCATCTCGAGGACTCCTCACTGAACTTGCTATCGCTGGGACTAGTCCCAGATCGTGTGATCAAAACTGGAATGGATTCAGTCGTTCGTCGTATCAAACTTCCAGGCCACTGACTTCCACAACTCAACGCTCACCTAGAAGGGAACTTCATCATCAGGGAAGTCACCCGGGGGAGGCCCATCGTTCTGACTGCTATAGCCACCCGAAGGACCACCGTACTCTTCATCGCCACCTTGCGGACGTCGTGCCGGCGCACCACCACGTGAGCCTCCACCACCGCCTCCGCCCCCACTTGACCCTTCGCGCGAGCCCAACAACTGCATCTGCTCGCAGACGACCTTCAACTTACTGCGTTTCTGACCCGACTCTTTGTCGTCCCAGGTATCCAGGTTCAACCGGCCTTCAATCAGCACGGGGCGTCCCTTTGCGAGGTACTCGCCGGCAATCTCGGCCTGTCGACCCCACAGGGTAATATCGACAAATGTCGTTTCTTCTTTTTTCTGGTTGGTCCCCTGATCGAACCAGGTTCGACTGACGGCCAGACCAATCTCCGCAACTGCTGTACCCTTAGGGGTATAGCGAATCTGCGGATCGCGGGTCAAATTCCCCACCAGAATCACTTTATTAAAACTTGCTGCCATCGCCCGGCTCCCGACACTCGGAGTTGTCTATGGCCTTCCAAATCCAGCAGAAGGCCCGCTCGTTGAATCTTACTCCGGTGTCCTTACCGTTCACAGGTCCGACTGGAGATAGCACTTGATTATTTATTCGCGATCACGATCGCGATCGCCACGATCACGTCCGCCACCACGGAACTCGCCACGGCCTTCGGTACCGTCTTCCGGCGAATTGTCGACGAAGCGGGAATAGGTTCCGCCGTCGCTCGAAGCCATCGCCACCAGCGGTTCAACCAGCAAGGGGTCAACCTTGAGGAACAGCTGGCGAATGACGGTTTCGTTCAACTTGCACAAGCGGTTCAGCTCGGTCAGGTTGTTGGCGTCCAGCTTGAAGTACGCGAGGTAGTACAAGCCCTTCTTGTGCTTATCAATCGGATAAGCCAGCTTCGCATCCTGCCAGGGACGTGAAACGAGGATGGTGGCGTGAGTTCGTTCGAGCAGCCCCAGGACTTCCTTCTGAGCAGCGTCGGGATTCTGAGCGTACTTGACGCTGTCGAGAATGAACATCCCTTCGTAAACGTTTTCGGACAAGTTGCTTCTCCCCTAAATTTGCCCAGTATCGTGGGCTTGCTGTGGCCTGGATGGTGCCGGTAAGTCTGCGTGCATCAGGGTTGCGGATCCACGCTTCACCCTCGCCTGGCATCACCGTTCTGGTGGTTGAGGTCTTTTTTGGTTCGTTTCAGTTGTGGCGGAATCGATGGGCTGTACTCCCGATTCCTTCTTGTCTGGAACTTTACGCGGCTTCTTGGGTGGTCGCTCTGATTCCGGTTCAGGGTTGAATCGGTTCATTGCGGCGGCCAAGCCTTGCGTCACCCACGTTTCCACGGCCTGTGCAGCACTCTGCACTGCCGTTTCAACGAGAGGCAGTTCCGATTTCCCAAACGCCCCCAGGACCCAATCTTTGGCATCGCGTCCCGAAGGGGGTGGATCGATTCCGATCCGTAGTCTGGCAATGTCTTGTGTTCCCAATAATTGCGTGATGTTCTGCAGGCCCTTCTGGCCACCAGCGGAACCGGACGCTCGAATCCGCAACTTTCCCAGCGGCAGATTCAGATCATCACACACCACCAGGACATCCGAGGGTGCCAGGTGGTAAAAGCTGCAAAACTTCTGGACGCTTTGCCCGCTCAGGTTCATATAGGTCTGCGGTGCAACCAGCAGGACTTTCTCCTGCTGCAGCTGCAATTCCGCATATTCAGCTTCAAACTTCTGTCTGGCAAACGGAGCGATGAACTTCCGGCTCAGTTCGAACAGCACTTCAAAGCCAATGTTATGGCGAGTGCCGGCGTACTGTTTGCCGGGATTCCCCAGCCCCACGACCAGCTTCATGAGCACAGATCCAAGCTTGGACTACTTCTTGGCCTTGCCCTTGTCACCGGCAGCAGCCTTGTCGTCACCTTCTTCAGCAGCCTTCTTGCCAATGACTTCCGGCCCGGCTGCGGATGCTTCCGAAGCAGTGGCAGCGGCCAGTGCAGCAGCGGCATTCACCGGCACCACGCGGACCACCACAGCTTCCGGATTGTTCAGAATCTCGGTTCCTTCAGGAACTTCGATTTCGCGAACATGAATGGCCTGATCGAGGTCCAGGGTGCCGATCTTGGCCACCAGAACGTCGGGCACCATGTAAGCCAGGCAGCGAACCGTCAAGTGACGCAGGCCGTGCTCGAGCACGCCGCCACGCATCACGCCCGGGGCATTGCCGCGAACATCAACCGGAACTTCCACAGTGACGCGTTCATTCGGATCGATCCGGAGCATATCGAAGTGCTTCAGATACTTACCGAACGTGTCCCACTGCACTTCATGCAGCATACACTTATCAACTTTGCCGTCGAGCGTCACGTTGACGATGCGCACCTTCTGGGCGACGATGTGCGTGATCGCCTCTTCGTCGGCCACAATCGCCACCGGAGCCTGGCCATGCCCGTAGACGTTGCCGGGGGTACGCCCCGCGCGGCGCAACCGGCGAGCTTCCAACGACCCCAACATCTTGCGGGGTTCAACAACCAAATCTGCCTCTGTGTGCATGACCTTCGTGCCTCGTGATCACTGACGTTTAAGTAGCGGAACCCGTAAGAATTCCTGCTCTGACTGAATCGTGATAATCAGACCGCCTTGAGAAAATCCGTGGCAGCCTGGCTCGCTTTCCGATATTCTGCGTCGCGTTCAGCTGAAAAACTTCTGTCTCACGACAATTTCGGCTGTCGGAGTGAAGTCTCTGCACCAAATGCTTAAGCCCCGCACTACAACCGCAGTCTCCAAACAAACGCAGTTATATTGCAGGGTTCGCGAAGCGGGTGAAGATACCAGCGCTAGTGTCGTTCTGCAAGCACGAAGCACCGAAACTCGCTGCGGCGGGCATAACCGGCGTCAGACGTACGGCCAGCGACCCGGTTCGTCACCACGTGACCTTTAATTCACACAAGACACCTATCCCCGGAGATCCCTGTGATTTACGTCATTGCCACTGTTGAGGTAGCCCCTGGCAAACGCGAACAATTCCTGGAGGAGTTTCGCCGACTCGTCCCGGAAGTGCTGGCTGAACAAGGCTGTCTCTTTTACGGCCCCACGGTCGACCTCGCCAGCGGCCTGCCGCGTCAGATTCCTCTGCGAGAGAACACAGTCACCATTGTGGAAAGCTGGGAGAGCTTAACCGATCTGCACGCGCATATCGTGGCTCCACACATGGCGACGTATCGTGAACGCGTCAAAGACCTTGTGACTGGCAGTCAACTTCAGATTCTGGAACCCAGATAGCGGCACCAGATCCAGATCCCGCGTAGCTTTTCCGTAAAGATACGGCGTTGACGCCCCGGTCAGCGAGTGCGGTTGATCTTCAACGAAGATCAAGGTCGAATTCGCGTCGTCCACGGCCCTGCGTTTTCTGATGCGTTTCGCTACGCAGCGAGTCAGCGTGGTGATGCTTGATGCGTCAGCCAGCGAACCCAATTTTATGTCAGCAACAGCCAAAACATTTTCAAGCCCGGCGCATCGATCTAGCAGCAGAACCAAAAATCGGACCGCCGCGATTTGCCCCAGGTCGTCCGGAATTCGATAACGGAAAATTTTGCTCGCGGGTCGATCTGTCGTCCGGACTATGACCGTGATTGTTCAATCCACGTCAGATCAAACCTCGTCGAGTAACTCGCTTTGGACGCTGGCCAGCTAGACCCGGCTGATGTCGCAGAGTTGTACGCCCAGCATGCGGCGGAGCTCAGCGCATTCTTGACGGGGGTACTGCGCAACGCGGACTGGGCGTCGGAAGCATTGCAGTCCACGTTTGTGAAAGCCGCCGAAGTCGGGCACACCGCACAACGGGAAACAATCAAAGGGTGGTTATTCCGAGTCGCCTACAACGAGGCCATGCTGCTCCGGCGGCGGCAGGAAGTCGATCACCGGGCAACTCGTAAGGTGGCCTGGCAGCGGAACCCGGAATCGGCAGCCGTGGATGCCGGATTGCTGCAGCAGGAAATTGTGGAACGAGTTCAACGGGGACTGGAGACATTGCCCGTCGAGCAGCGAACAGTCGTCCGCCTGCGAATTTACGACAACAAAACATTTAACGAAATTTCAGAAGAACTTGGTATCCCCCTGGGAACAGTCGTCACACGGATGCGGGCGGCCTTGCAGAAGTTGAATCGAGAACTGGGAGAAGGGTGATTCACGATCCAGAATCACCGCCTCGAATGCAACCTGACCATCGAAAGCACTGAAGATGACTGCCCCCCGAATTTCCGATGCAGACCTCGAATGGCTGGCGTTTCGCTACGCGGCCGGCGAACTGCAGGCTGCCGAACTCGACCAGTTCGAGCAACTGTTGGCCACAGACGAACGCGCCTGCATGGCGGTCGCGCAAGCGGTCATGCTCGGACAGGCTGTCATGCAGATCGAACAACATTCAGACAAACCCCGCCACAATGAACGCGGTCAGGTTGAATACGGTCAAGTTGAACACAGCGTAACAATCGCGCTGCCGGCGAAAGCTCGTTCCACACGACGATCAGCCATCGCCGCGGCCTGTTGTGCAGCCGGCGTGGCCCTGGCCGCGGGCTGGCCGAGTTTCTCCACTCCGGCCTCGAAGCAGTCTGTCGAAACCGCCTCGACGGTGGCCGCATTGTGGGTTCACGGAGCGGACGATGAGCAGGCCAGCGAAACCATCCTCCCGGCGAGCCCCGAGCCAGTCGACCTGGAAGACGAAGACGCCGTACCTGGTTGGCTGTTAGCAGCCGTCACCGAGCAGCAGAATGCCGAAGACGGCGAAGAAATGATGCAGGATTAGCCGTAGACAACAACATAGACCGTAGCCTGACTCTCCAGAGTCGTGCGATCCCAGAGATACCGTAATACTCCCGACTCTAGAGAGTCACGCCACCCATGACACGTCGTTCGCCAACAATTTGGAAGCTGTGCCTGACTTGTCTGGCATGCATTCCGCTGGTTGTGTTCGCGGGTCCCGAGGGCAAGCCGCAGAAAGATCAGGACAAGCCGCAGGCCGATACGCCGGCGAAGGACCCGGCGAGGAAGCCAGAGGGGACGAATCCAACGAAGAACGCGTCGAAAAACACGCCGAAGGGTGGGGGTAAGAACCAGGAGATGACTCCGGAGCGTGAGCAGGCGGCCTTGGATTTTGTCGCCGAACATCACCCCAAACTTGCCAAGTTAATCTCGCCGCTGAAGCTTTCTAATCCCAGGGAATATCAGCGGGCTCTGAAAGAACTGTTTCGCACCAGCGAACGGCTGGCGACGATCCGCACGAAAGACCCGGCCCGGTACGAACTCGAGCTGGATGCCTGGAAGCTGCAATCGCACGTGCGACTTCTGGCAGCTCGCATGACCATGGAAGACGACCCGGAGATCGAACAGGAACTGCGGGCCATGTTGAAAAAGAAGGCCGAGAATCAGCTTAAGCTGCTGCAGAACGAACGCGAGGCGCTGCAGGCTCGGCTGAAACAGATCGAATCCCAAATTGAGCGCAGTTCGAAATCTCAGGACGCGGCGGTACAGCAGGAATATGACCGGCTGCTGAAACGGACTGAGTACGAAAAGCGTGCATTCGCCCCTAAGCCCAATCCGGGAAAACCGGCGGGCAAAAAGGGAAATCCTGCGAAACCAGCGGCCACCGCAGGTGCTGGTCAGTAATTGCAGCGATGGAGTCACCCCGGTTCTGGCACGGGGGTGAATCGAATAAATACGAAGTGGCGGCGCGCTCGACGTCCGCACACAAAACTGGTTTTCACCGGCTGAGCATCGCCTCAGCGATTGACATCAATTCCAAATGTAATCCATTGGACAGCACACGCTGGCCAATACCAGATGAGTTTGAAGGAGCAAGTCCATGAGACAGTCGATCGCCATGTGGATGGCCGTCATCGCTTGCGGCACCGCGGGCAGCTTGCCGGCCGCTGAAGCCTTGCCACCGGCCAATGAGCGTTTTGCCGTGGAAACCCAGGAAACTCCGAGTTTCCAGAGGCATGTGTTGCCCCTTATGGGACGCCTCGGCTGCAATGGCCGGTCGTGCCACGGTTCATTCCAGGGGCAGGGGGGATTCCGCCTCTCACTGTTCGGCTACGACTTCAAATCCGATCACGAAGCCCTGCTGAAGGGTGAGAAGCCGCGTGTGAATCTGGAGGATGTTCCGGAAAGTTTAATGCTACTCAAGGCATCGCTCGAGACACCCCATAAGGGTGGCAAGCGCATGGAAGTCGACAGCTGGGAGTACAAACTGCTCAGCCGCTGGGTGCAATCCGGTGCCAAGGGAGTCGAAGATGAAGACGTCGGCTTCGAACGCCTGGAAATTTCTCCTACGCAAATCGTCTTCACAAAGCCCGGCGAGACCGTCCAGTTGAAGGTCACTGCCATCTGGCGCGACGGTCAGCAGGAAGACGTCACTCCTCTCTGCCGTTTCCGCACCAACGATGAATCGGTCAGCGAAGTCAATCTCAATGGTGAAGTGAAATCGCTGGGGTCGGGCGACACGCACGTTGTCGCCTTCTATGACAATGGTGTCGCTCCCGTTCAAACGCTGCTGCCCGTGACGAATCAAATCGGTCCGAACTACCCGGCCGTCCCGACTCCGACGAAGGTTGACGAACTGGTGGTTCAAAAGCTGAAGACTCTCGGTGTGGTGCCCTCCGAAGTCAGCAGTGATGCCGAGTTCCTGCGACGCGTCAGCCTCGACACGACTGGAACTTTGCCGACTCCGTCGGAAGTGGAAGCGTTCCTCGCGGACAGCTCTACGGACAAGCGAGCCAGGAAGATCGACGAACTGCTTGAACGCCCGGCCTATTCAGCCTGGTGGGCGACGCGAATCTCCGATGTGCTCGGTAACAATCCAGTCAACTTTGCGGACAACAACAACGGCCCGGGGCAACGCTCTTCGACGCTGTGGTACAAGTGGCTGGAATCGCGGCTCCGCGACAACATGCCTTACGACAAGATCATCGAGGGCATGCTGGTGGCCAACAGCCGCAAACCGGGCCAGTCGTATGACGACTACATCGCCGAGATGGCGGCCGCCTATCGCAAGGACAATCCCACCGACTTCAACGCTCACGAATCAGTTCCCTACTTCTGGGAACGCCGGACCTTCAATCAACCCCCGGAACGGTCGATGGCGGTGGCTTACGCCTTCCTGGGAATTCGCCTGCAATGTGCCCAGTGCCACAAGCACCCGTTCGATCAATGGACGCAGGATGACTTCAATCAGTTCACCAACTTCTTCGGCAAAGTTGTCTACAACGCCCCCGCTGATAAGGAAGGCAAAGCTCGATATACGGACCTGCAGAAGGAAGTGAAGAAGGATGCGAAGGGCAAGGGCAAGACTTTGCTCGCCGAAGGTCAGCCGTATCCGTTCCGCGAAGTTTACGTGAACATGAGCAACGCTGCTCCCAAGAACGGCAAGGACAAGAAGAATAAGGGACCCAAGGTGACTCAGTCGGTCACGGCACGAGCTTTGGGTGAAGAACAGATTACCTTGAACAGTGGCGTTGATCCACGACAATTGCTGATGAACTGGCTGCGTGAAAAGGATAACCCATACTTCGCGAAGGCGATCGTCAACCGGATCTGGGCTGCCTACTTCGGCATCGGAATTATCGAGCCCGCGGACGATCTGAATCTCGCCAATCCTCCCAGTAATGCTGCCTTGCTGACCTACCTGGAGGAAGGCTTCATCGCCCGTGGTTACGACCTCAAGTGGTTGCACCGCGAGATCGCCAACAGCCGCACCTATCAACTGAGCTGGCGCACCAACGAAACGAATCTCCACGACAACCGTAACTTCAGCCACGCCATCCCGCGGCGATTGCCGGCCGAAGTGGCTGTCGACGCGATTCAGCTGGCGCTGGCCACCGACGATCAAGTCGCCCAATGGATTAAAGATCCCACTGGCCGCTCGATTTCCAAGACGGATGGATATGTCCGCAACCGCGGCAACGCCGACTATGCCCTGGGAATTTTCGGACGACCGGCGCGTCTGACCAATTGCGACTGCGAACGTTCCACCGAGCCCAGCCTGCTGCAAACTATTTACCTGCGTAATGACGGTGAAATGTTCAGCAAGCTCAGCGACAGCGGCTGGCTGAAGGACATCGACAAGCGACTGGGAGTCGTGTCTGCATCCGTCGCCCAGCGGGGTAAGAAGCAGGCAGATCGGATGGCGCAGCAGGCGAAGGTCCAGCGTCGGGCTCTGAAGAAACGCGCCGATCAGACTGAAGCACTGATTGTGAAGTTGAAGGGGGCAGAGCAGACCCCCGAGAAAGTTGCAGAACTGGCGGCCGCCGAAAAGCTGCTGTCCGAACTGCAGACGAAGTTCAAGCAAATCAAGGACGTGCAGCCAAGTGTGGCCCCGGAACCGGCTGTTGAAGCTGTGGTCGCGACCACTCCCGAGAACAAACTGAGTGATGCCGACTGGGAAAGTCTGATCCGCCAGGCTTACCTGCGAACGGTCAGCCGTCCGCCGACCCCTGACGAACTGCAACGTTCGAAGCAGTACATCACGGACTCGGAGCAGGCCTCGACCGGCATGCGTGACCTGGTATGGGCACTGCTCAACACCAAGGAATTCATCGTCAATCACTAGGCGAGTTGGTACCTGCGAACCATCACCATCACCCAAAACTTCGACGGTTATAGACCGCATCAATTAAGGACGATTTGACATGGCTCTCCATAAATTCTGCGACGGCGTGGGGCGGCGAGATTTCCTCAAGGCGGGATTCCTGGGCGGAATCGGGCTTTCACTGGCCGACTATCTGCGCCTGGAAGCTCGGGGACAAACTCAGGCCGCGAAAGCCACGTCGGCCATCTTCATCAACCTGGCTGGCGGTCCGACTCACATGGACACGTTCGACCTGAAGCCGAAGGCGGGCAGCGAATTCCGCGGCGAATTCAATCCGATCGCCACCAACGTGCCGGGCGTCGAAATCTCCGAACACCTGCCGAAACTGGCGCAACTGGCCGACAAGTTTGCAATCTTGCGTGGGGTCAGCCACACCTTGGCCGCCCACGAACTGGGGACCAAGTACATGATCACCGGCAACCGCCCGATTCCGTCGGTCGAGTACCCCGGTTATGGTGCAGTGGTCGCCAAGGAACTCCCCTCCGCCGAAGATCTGCCGAAGTTCGTCGCGATCCCCAACACACCGCAAGTGCCCGGCTATCTGGGCATTGAATACGCCCCGATGTCCACGACCGCCACACCGAAACCCGGCGAGAAATTCAACGTGCGTGGGATTTCTCTCACGGGCGGATTGACGGTTGAAAAAGTTGAACGTCGCGAGAAACTGCTGACCGACCTCGACACGGCATTCAAGGGCTTCGAAGAAAAGAACGATCTCCTGAAAGGACTCGATCAATTCTCCGAGCAAGCCCAGCGGATCATCATGTCGCAGCGGACACGCAACGCCTTCGACATCAGCCAGGAGAATGCCGAGATCACCGCCAATTTCGGCACGACAGGTTTCGGCACCAGCTGCCTGCTCGCCACACGCCTGGTCGAAGCCGGCGTGCGGTTCGTCACCGTGACTCTCGGCGGCTGGGACACTCATCAGGACAACTTCAACCGCTTGAAGACCAAAAATCTGCCGGAACTGGATCAGGGCCTGGCGGCTCTGTTTTCGACGCTGGCCGCGAAGGGACTGCTGGAAAAGACCGCGGTATGTGTAACCGGTGAGTTCGGCCGCACACCTAAGATTAACCCGCGAGCGGGCCGCGACCACTGGCCGCGGGCCATGTTCGTGCTGCTCGGCGGCGGCGGGGTCAAGGGTGGGCAGGTCCTGGGTGCCAGCGACGAGAACGGCATGGGGCCAGCGGGAACGCCGATCACTCCAGAAGAAGTCGGTGCCTCGTTCTACCACAACCTGGGCATCGATTTCGGCAAAGAATATCACAGCAACACCGGACGTCCGCTGATGATCGTCCGCCAGGGCAAGGTGCTCGAGCCGCTGTTCGGCTAATGGCCTGATTCAGAGTTTTTAATATCGTCGAGTCTGTGTGTGAATACGAATGCCGAGTATTACGGTAAGCAGTGAGTCGGGCGCCTCGCCCGACTCTCCAGCACGCCAGCTCTCACATTCAATAATCAGTCTTGCGATTCCAGTTCAGTGACGACGGGAGCAGCCCACTGCACCGTTGGTTGTATCCCCGGGGCGGGGAGCAGCGACACGAGCCAGCCCAACGAGCTGTTGCTCAGCGCCTTAGTCGTCTGGCACCCGCCACATCTTCCTCATTAGGAGAGAGTTTTAATGCGTAAGTTTGTCTTGAAGTTTGCAGTGTTGGCCCTGGCCGTGTTGATCGCTTCGCCCGTCTGGGCCGCCAAGGAAGAGAAGAAGGCCAAGGGGGCCGGTAAGGCGGTCGCCAAGGCCTTCGAATTGCCGACGATTATCACGTTGTCTGCCGAGCAGATGACCAAGCTGGCCGAAGTGAAAAAGGAATACGAGCCCAAGCTGGAAGCGGCGATGAAGAAGCAGAATGAGATTCTGACCGCCGAGCAGAAGAAGGCTCGTCAGGAAGCCAGCAAGGCTGCCAAGGCTGCCGGCAAGAAGGGCAAAGAAGCCCAGGCCGACATCGCCGCCGCCGTGAAGCTGACCGACGACCAGAAGAAGCAACAGGAAGAAGTCGCCAAGGAACTGAAGGAACTCAACGGCAAGATCAAGGACCAGATCGCCAGCTTCCTGACCGCAGAACAGAAGGCCCACTTGACCACCAAGAAGAAGAAAAAAGACGCGTAATTGCCATAGCGAACGGCCAACATAAATTGGCGGTATTCGTCTCGATGAGCAGAATCAACGCCCTGGAATCTACTGTGGATTCCAGGGCGTTTGACATTTTATGGACATGTCACGCGCCTGCGATTCGATCGGTTTTCCTACCTGACCCGTTTGAAATACTCACGCATATAGACCATATGAATTATTCGGACTACCGCAAAGCAGGTTGGCCAATCGGAACGGGAATCATGGAATCCAGCTGCAAACAGTTGGTCGGATTAAGACTGAAAGGTCCCGGAATGCATTGGACAGAAGAGGGGGCATTGACGATAACCGCACTGCGAACCATTGAATTGAACCTAAAATGGCATCAATTTTGGGATTCGCTAGTACTCACGGCCTAAATGGCCCACCAGTTAGCGGCTACACCCGGCGACGAGTGTCAGGCAAGTTGGCCTTGACTTCACAGCCATTGCGCTGGGGCATGCAACTGCAGTTCCACAATATTCACTCAGGGTTCTAAGTACCCGTATTCGTGATCTGAACCAATTGTCGTATCCCACAGAGTAGGAT
>CAZQUW010000091.1:0-22787 GCA_964596215.1 uncultured Planctomicrobium sp.
AGAACGTCGGCGCGCACCGCCCACTGTTTCCAATGGTTAACACTGTTGCCAATTTGGGTGACGCAGGGCAACAACGTACGTAGCGGCCTACGACCTAATGTCTTGTCGTCTTCTCTGAAATGGATGCGGTTCCAAGGCTTCCGAGCCACTTTCTGGTGCTCTCCAGCGTCCGCTGGAGTACCAAATTGCAGACCGCGTGCCCAAGCGGACGAATGCTGGTTGAGACCGCCACAACCATGCCTCCCCGCCGCATCGACACAGCCGAATGAACGGGTTGAAGCGATAAAGCATTCCGTCGCGGGCCGCCGAACTGGGTTCCCTGCTGTTGGCGGCAATCGCGTCTTATTTCCCCTCGTCGCCGCAGCCGGGGCGGCTCACCCCATTCCGTCTGGTCCGCCTGGAGCATTCGGTGAGGCCAGTATGTTTTTGCTGGCCATCCGGGGTGGTCCGATCCGTAGTAGACTGTGTGAGGCTGAATGCGACGCCACAGGGTGGGCCGACGCGACCGTTCACCGGCCGGCCAGTTCCGGAAACATCCACAACGTAGACCGCCGCTGCGCCCCAGTTCGACGAGCCAAGGAACTTCGCGACATGACAGTCACCCCGGATCACACCTCGCGAAGCTCGATGGCGACGGTTCCCAGCGTCGCGCTGACCGCGGATGGATCGCCGGTCGCCGGGATTACGCTCGTCCTGCCGGTGTACAACGAGGCCACCGGGCTGCCTGGGTTGCTCGATTCGCTGTCCTCCGCGTTGCAGTCCGTTGGCGTGCCGTTTGAGATTGTTGCCGTCGACGACGGATCGACAGATGGGTCGCGCGAACTGCTGCGCGGTCGCACTGATTTGCGACTGTTAGAACATGCCGAGAATCGTGGCTATGGAGCCGCCCTGAAGACCGGAATTCGGTATGCCCGATATCCCGTCATTGCGATTACGGACGCCGACGGAACCTACCCGCACGAACACCTCGCGGCACTGATTGCCCGCATGAGTCGCGCCGATATGGTGGTCGGTGCGCGGGTGGGGGCTGAGGTGGAGTATCCCCTGGTCCGGAGCATTCCCAAGTGGTTCCTGGTGCGCTTTGCCGAATGGATGGCTCGTCGCCAGATTCCTGATTTGAACAGCGGGCTGCGCGTCTTTCGACGGGACATCGCAGAACGCTTTCTCAAGATTCTCCCGGACGGATTCAGCTTCACGACCACGATCACTCTGGCCATGCTGACCAACGGCTATCTGGTGGAATACGAACCGATCAATTATCGAGCCCGAACCGGTCACAGTAAGATCCGCCCGATCCGCGATACCCTGGGCATGTTAAAAACGATCTTCTGCACGGGAATGTACTTCGCACCGCTGCGGGTCTTCCTGCCGATTGCCGGCCTGTTCGGAATCGCTTTCGCGGTGACGTTTGCGCAGGATCTCTATTACCGCGATTTGACCGAACGGACGCTGATCCTGTTTGTCGCCGCGACACAACTGGGGATGTTCGGACTGTTAGCCCAGATGATCGACAAACGCAGTCCATAGCGGAACCCGTGGGACGGGTCTCCCGGCCCGTCAGTCCCCCACCAAAAGAACTCGCAAATTGCAGTGCCTCGCGAACGTCGCGCAGCGCTCGGCAAATTTGGGTTTAGTCGTGGCCTCGTGTGAGTCGACTTTCGCGAAGTGATTGTCGTGTACCAAGCGGGTTGAGGGACGGACTGACGGGCCGGGAGACCCGTCCCACGGGTTCACGTTCCCCACACGTCGCGCCAGACACTGCTCCAGGGGCGACGACGTGAGCGACCCCGCAAGATTCCCGCGGCCACTTCACCAGCCCATTGAACGTGATCTGCGACCCAGGTCCACGCCACGGCCGCGACACCGGCCGGCTGGTTCAGCGGTCGATAACCACGCTGCAACATGGGCGATCCAGCCAGTCGCTCAATGAGTCGAATCTCGGCGGGAGTCAATCCGCTGCGCCACCGTTCGGCCCGGCTGCTGTCGACTGGCTGCAGCGTATTCTGCTTCCAGACTTCATCGGGACGAAAGCCACGTTCCTCAGTTGCGCGTTCAGGAAACTCCAACATCTGGGGCTCGAATGGTTCCCCTAAAAACTCACAGATCGCTCGGAGTTGAGTCTCCGGATCGGCGACGAGATCCTCATAGCGAATCACTCGGAACCGATCGGGTGACAGCGTGCGTTCCAGCTGTTCCGCAGTCGCGAGGACTCGACACCAGCGGCGTACGATCCGCGTCACGCTGCGTGAACCCCAACTGGTCTCCCTCTCGGACAGCACGACGGCTCGCGGGTCGCGGATCAGGCACAGGAACTTTGACTGCGGATAAAGCTGGCTCAGGTCCGGCACGGCAAACAGGTGCCGTGGCGACTTCTCGCCGACCCGGCGTTTCTTACGGGACCGAGCATATACCGCCAGGCACGCCACAAATAAATCGTCGTATCCCCGGGAGGTCAACGCGAGTGCCGCCGTGACCCGCGACCAGTCGAGCTGCAGATCGCTCACTGCACAATCGGGGCCATTTACAAACCGCCCGACGCGTTCCAGATTCGCGGCATCTGCCAGCGTCCCCAGAGTCGCTCGCCGCGGCCAGACTTGATCGAAGTACCCTGTCTCTGGCGGAATCGTCAGACCCGAGTGCGATGATAACATCGCCTGCAATAACGTTGTCCCCGATCGATGCGGTCCCACAATGAAAAACAATCCGTCCCGAATTGTCTGCAGGTGCTGGACATCAATCTCACCAGGAAGCAACATCGCGAATCACGATCTGAGCAATAAACAACTTCGGAAATGCAGTCAGGTATCATCTAATCCATGAACCGCAAATCATACTCATGACAAGTCTCATTTACCCGGATCAGGATTTGTTGAAACACTGGAACAGAATGATTTGCCTTCGTTCCAATTCGTGTGATGCTTGTGATGCCACGTTTCAGTCGGGCACGATGATCGACGAACGTTGTCGCCCCCGCGATTCAAGCGACCGAGCTATTCGGCCCGCGTCAGCCTGAGCATGAGTTGGCCGCGGGGGTGCCCCCAATCTCCGATAAATTCGGGGACCCAGCCAGTCGACTGTGCGCATTGGCTCAGTTCGTCGCGCGTGTAAAAAAACGATTCATGGTCATGGGCATGGGCATGGTTGTTTCGGATACTCGCCGATTCAAAATAGGTGGCATAACAGACAGTGGTCCGCTGTGCGACAGAACCGAGATTTTGCAGACAGTGCTCGATCGCAGGCAGCGGCAAGTGGGTAAACAACGAGTGAATCCAGATGTAATCGACCGGCTGACTTATTCCGGAAAAATTAAACTCTGAGTTGATCAAAAAACTCGGCCGGTGCGAGTGGCGGATCGCGGGGTCGAGTTCTCGAGTCAGCCCGGCCTCGATCAGATCGGGCTCTTTTTCCAGGCCCCAGTAATGACCCGGCTGCAGGTAGGGAATCAAGTGAATTCCCGCGCGCAAGGAACCGCAGGCGACGTCCAGCAAGACATGCTCGGCGCGCAGGCCGCGGGTCACGAGGAACTCAAACTGCAATTTGCCGATCTCGTCCCAGCGGCCCCCCACATAATCGCGATGTCCCAGCTGGACGATGCCTGCGGCCCCAGTCGGCCGCGGATCAGGACGCCCGAACCGCAAGCCACGCCGGCACCAGCGGCGCAGCTGCGAGATCCAAGTTGTCCAGGTAGCGGGCATGGTGTGAAGCCTGTTTTGGTTACTGAAACTCGCCCTGGTCAGTGGCCCGGTACTCGTGAATTGCCACGTTTGATATTGGGATTGGGTGCCACTGGCTCTGCCAGTGCCGCGTGTCATTGGACTCGCCAAAAGCACTGGCAGAGCCAGTGGCACCCTACTTCTGAGTTTTGACAGAGCACTTGTCGCGATTCTTCCAGGCCGATTTCCCTGGGAGAACCGGCGGCGAGTGCCGTGCCGCTCAATCATGGGAGTTCACGATTGGGAGCGGGCAAGAGCTCCCATTCTGTTGATCTTTTTATGCACATGTTCTCGATACACTTCCAGATGTTTCTCGAGCGACACCTCAATTGAGTGCCGCTCAATATTATAAACTCGGCCCGCTTGTCCGCGGGCCTTCCAGGCGCCTGATTCAATATATATCCGCAACGCGGTCGCCCATTCAGTCGGGCTCGCATCGGCCGGCATGACCTGTCCGAACTGCGTGACATAGCCACCAGGATCAACCTGCGCCAGGATCGCCGTCTCATGGACGCTCGCCTCCTGGAACGCCGTGGCGAGACCCTCGCGCTGGGCCGGATGGACCAGCACCCAGGCCTGACTGAGAATGCGAAACATCCGCTGATTATCGAATGGATCGAGAAACCCGGTCACGGCTAAATTTGGAATGCCCTGAAACTGCCGCTCGAGATGCCGCTGATAGCTGGCATCATGCGCTCGACCGATGATAATAAAGTCGTACTCGGGGACTAAGCGCGCGATCTCGATAAACACTTCTGGCCGCTTGCGGGGATCGAGCCGGGCGACGAAGGCACACAGCGGTTTCCTGGCTTTCACAAATGGTCCGGAAGGTATCGGCACCGGTTTCGGCAGCACGTCGGGCAGGGCGGGTAACCGGTAATGCCGTTGTGCCTTCTCGCGCAGGCATTCCGCTTCGACATACACACCGTCTGCCGCGCGCACCGTTTGCCGTACGAGGGCTCCGTCCTCATAGAACCATTGGGCCGGAGCCTTCAGACGCCGTTGCCAGGTGGCATGGCGGAACTCGGTGTACCAGTCGTCGCTGTCTCGCGGGTCCATCGAAGTCACCAGATGCACCCGGTCCGGCATGGCTCGACGAGCCCAGAATCCCGCGAAATTGGGTTCCTGTAGATGATAGATATCGGCATCAATCTGCCGGTAGACCGAACTGCCCCCGAAGATCGCCCCCCACGAAATCCCGTGCACGGTCATGCCATCGAGTTGCTCTGCGGGGCGCTGTCCGCGGCGGCGAGGCACGACCACATGCACCTCTACCCCGGCCTGAGCCAGTGCCCCCCCCAGCCGTCGCAAGTTGACGCCAAATCCGCCGATCTTGCCCCACGCCGCGACCTGGTTGGCCACAAAGCACACTCTCACGGGCTAACCTCCTGCCGGTCCAGACAGTTGCTGAGAATCTCCAGATTGCGTTGGGCAATTTGCCGGGGCTCAAACTTTTCGAGAACTCGTTGACGGGCCGCGGCGCCGAGCGTTCGGCACAGCGCTTCATCATTGATCAGAAAACAGATCGCATCGCGTAAGGCGTGGGAATCCCGGGGCGGCACCAGATAGCCGCATTCACCGAGGACCTCGGGGTTGCCCGTGACATTCGTGGTGATGACCGCACAGCCGGCAGTCATCCCTTCCAGGATGGCCACAGGGCAGTTCTCGCGTTCGGAAGGGAGCACGCAGATGGTGGCCTCGGCATACAATGCCGCCAGCCGCGGGTCATGATTGTCGATGCGGCCATGCCAGACGACGGGGGTCTTGCAGTCTCTGGCCAGTTCCTGCAGCTTGGCTTGATAAGGGCCGCTGCCCACAATCTCAATGCGCCAGCCCGGAAGTTCCAGATCGCGAATTCCCTCGAGAAAATACTGAAACCCCTTGCGTTCGACCAGGCGACTGCAGAGCAGGATTCGTTTCTGCTTCTTGCCGGGTACAAACCGTGCCGTGTTAACTCCGTTCGGAATGACCATGGCCCGGACCGCGGGTTGCTGAATTTCAATCAGTTCGAGGAGGCTGGCCGAGGGACTGACGACCCAGCTCGCATGTCGGACGATGTGCTTCCACCAGGGACGGGCGAGCGCGTGTGCCAGCTTAAGCCGCTCGCGATTGTATCCGGGCACGTCCGAACCGCGCGGCGTGATGACGTAGGGCAGCTTCGTCGATCGATGCAGCCAGCGGGCGACGATCCCGGCCGGCATGACGAAGTGCGCATGGGTGATGTCGAACCGTTGTCGGCGATGCAGACCGAGAGCCACGCGCCAGGCGCGGCGGGCCCAGAATAAACCTTCTGCCGGGCTGGCCATTTCCCAGCGTTTGCGACCGCACGGCTGACGCAGAACGCGGACTCCGTGGATGGTTTCCTCTGCAGGCAAGCTGGCGTGCCCCATGGTCAAAACCGTCACATCATGTCCGGCGACAGCATACTCTTCTGACAAGATCGCACACGACGCACCGGCTCCACCACCGACCGGGGGGTACTCGTGACTGAGAACGAGAATGCGCATATTAAAATTCCGTGAGACGGGGCTCCCGGCCCGTCCGTCCTGCATCGATTCCGCGGAGATCTCTGATGACGAAGCATACGATGGAGAATGAATCAGCTCGTCACCTGCCCTGAATTCAGACGAACAGTTCTGGTAACCCGTTCCACGAAATTCTGGATCTTTTAGGATATCGACCTACCAGAACCCGCGTATAGCGTGATTTTGCAAAATGTCAGTGAGTTCTGGCGTCCAGGACGGCCGGTTCGGAAGTAGACGGTCTGTCGGATTTGGGCATCTGTCCGCGCTGCGCATGCTGCATGTCATGACCGGAATAATTTGCGGCCGGTCGATTCCGAACAGATCAGAATCATGGATTTCGTGTTGTCTGGAGTGGCAGCACGCGGTGTGATGAGAGACGGGGAATGCCGGGATGGCTGAGCTACGTGCCGCGGCTGCGATGTCGCAATGCAGACTGCCCAGGCAAACCAGATGGTAACTGATGCAGGGCCCGGCTGTGTTATGTGTCACGAGCGTTGTCTTTAGAAACCGACATCTGTGCTCTCCTTATTTCAATTATTTCAAATCGATTTCGCCGCGCGAGAATTTGTCTGGGCCGTCTGCGGCGGGCTGCTGCTGGCGCTCGCCTGGGGTCGGTCCGGAGTCCGGCTGTCTCGTGCGTGCCGACGATTTGCCGAACATCCCTGGCTACCGGTGGTCTTCGTCGGTTTGGTGATGTTCGTGATCCAGGCCGGTGTGGCCGGCCGCTATGGCTGGCCTGTGCCCGCGCTGCATGACGAGTTCAGCTATCTGCTGGCCGCCGATACGTTCGCCTCCGGCCGAGCCACCAATCCCACGCCTCCCGCCTGGGAGTTCTTCGAAACCTATCATGTGTTGTCGCAACCTTCGTATCAGTCGAAATACCCCCCGGGCAACGGACTGGTGCTGGCGGCGGGGCAGTTGTTGTCGGGTCAGCCCAGCGTGGGAGTCTGGCTCTGCCTGGCAGCCGCCACCAGCGGATTGTTCTGGATGCTGCGCGGCTGGTTCGCCAGTCGGTGGGCCCTGGTCGGTGCGGTTATTCTGATCGCTAACTGGCCGGTCACCAAGCTGTGGGGCCAGACCTATTTCGGTGGTGCGCCGGCACTGCTGGGTGGCGTTCTGGTGTTTGGAGCGTTTTCGAGATTACTACGCCGCCCCAGCTGCACGGCCGCCATTTGCCTGGGCCTGGGGCTGGTCATCTGGGCGATCACTCGACCGTACGAAGGCTTAATCGCCAGCGTGGTCCCGCTGGGCATTCTCGGCTGGCGCGGAATCAGAGGGGATGCAACGAGTCGTTCCCGCTGGCTGGTTCGCGTCGTGTTACCACTGACGAGTGTGCTGATCTGTGGTGCCTGGGGGCTTGGCTGCTATCACCAGCAGGTGACCGGCAGTCCCTGGAAATGGCCGTATCGGCTGTATGAGGAAACCTACACGCGCCGGGTGGGTACGTTGAGCACCCTGCTTTCATGGACGCCCCTCGGCACGCGGGAACGGACGATTCCTTCGCTCGAATATCAATCCTCGGCCGCCCAGATGCGGATCGCCGAGACCAGGCCCGTACTGTACGGCTTCTGGAAGCTCGTCCGGCAGTGGTGGTTCCATGTCGGACTGATCTGGACGTATCCCCTGTGGGTGGGATGCCTGTCGGCCGCCAGACAAGTTGGGCGACCGCGGTCCGCCACCGGTCCGCTCGCCTGGTCAATGGTTTCCGTGTTGCTGGTGGGAATCGCCGTCCTGCTGCAACGTTCAGCCGGGCTACCCCATTATGCGGCCCCCATCCAACCCTTGTTGATATTGCTGATCGTTCAAGGGCTTCGTCAGCTTGGAGTGTGCCAGATAGGTACCTGGCGGGTGGGTCGCGGAGTGGTCCGATGGCTGATCCTCAGCAGCGTGCTGTTCTATGCACTTCCGTTGCTGACCGGCAGCCAGCGCCCGAATGTCCGGCCCTGGAGTTTGGAACGCGACCGCATCCAACGTGAGCTGCAGGGCCATTCGCGTCCCAGCCTGGTAGTCGTGAAATACGCCCCCGGACATTCCATGCATGAGGAGTGGGTTTATAACAGGGCTGATATCTCACGTGCCCCCGTGGTCTGGGCGCGGCAACTCGATGCATCGCGGATGGCGTTGCTATTCGAGCAGTTTCCCGACCGTGAAATGTGGCTCGTGGAACCCGACCAGCAGCCAGTTCTGCTACGTAAGCTGACTCGGCCGGAACTGGGCCACTGAGGGGCGCGGTCTACACCAGTGTCACCGGTTTCGTCGCCGGGGCACTCGTGTGACCGGCGGCATCGGTCACGCGGAACTGAATCGAGCGTGTACCGGCCGGGGTCTTCTTGCTCTTGTTCGAATAACCAATCTGACGTACCAGTTGTGTCACGGCCGCATTCGTCGCCGTGTTATTCAAGGTGATGGTTAACGCAGAGCCCTTGGTCCCGCCTGCCGACCTGCCAATGATGGTCCCGTTGTAGAGGACGTTCTTGCCCTTCAAGGTAATACCACCACCGGCCACAATCTTCAGCAGATCGGTCTTTATGCTGCCTTGCGAAATCGTGGCGGTAACCGAACCACCAGAGAAGTTGATCGAGGTCGTATCGGGGTCGCTGACGGTTGCCCCGGCACCGGGCAGAGCGGGAGCAGAGCGGCGCGTGTAAGTCGTCGTTCCAGCCGGCAAAGTCATGGATAACGGCTCGTCGACATTCGTCAGATTGATCGTTACCGTGGCCGACTTCGACGCAACCGGACTCCCGTTGTCGGTCACCTGCACCGTCAGGCTGAACGAAACTGTGGTCTCGTAATTGAGCATGCTCGAATCGGCGACCGTAATCTGGCCAGTCGACGAGTTGATACTGAAGGCACCCGACGAATTCCCGGATGTGATGGCATAGCTCAACGATTGGCCGGAATCGGGGTCCGACGCCACCACCGTCCCCACGGTGGAGCCATTGCTGGTGTTCTCGGCCAGGCTGAAACTCTGATTGGAAATCACGGGGGTCTGATTGGTCACTGTGTAGTTGATCGTAACGGTGGCATCGGTGAACGCCAGCGGATTGCCGTTGTCCGAGACACGGACGACCAATGAGAATTCCGAATTCACCGCGGGGTTCAACGCCGCCGCATTATTCACAGTCATCTGGCCTGATGACGAATTCAGTGCAAACGCGGTCGAAGTGTTGCCACTGAGAATCGTATAGGTCAAGGTCTGCCCGGCATCCAGATCAGTGGCGACCAGGCTCCCGATGATCGTTCCATTAACCGCCCCTGACGGGATCGTAAACTGGGCCGCAGTAAAGACCGGGGGATTGTTTGACAGAGGAACATCCGACATCAGTTCGACGCCGTGACGACCATCGTCCGCGGCAAAAAACACCTGCGCGTTGTCACTCGCAAAACCGCGGGGAATGGAACCTGCCACACCCGGATTCAGGTCGCCCACCAGCTGGGTACCGACTTGCGTTCCGGTGGACTTCCAGGGTTCGTCACCATGCGTCCCATCATTGGCGGCGAAGTACAGGACCCCATTCACATTGGTCAGCTGGCTGGGAAAACTGCTCGCACTGCCGGGCCGCACATCAGCCACCAGCTGCGTTGTGCCCGACGTCCCCCCTGACTTCCACAGCTCGACGCCGTGTACACTATCATTGGCCACAAAATAGAGGACCCCATTAATGTCCGTCAGATGTGCCGGCGATGAGGAACTCGAATTAGCCGCGATGTCCGAAACAAGGATCGTTCCCACGGCAGTTCCGTTACTCACCCACAGCTCATCCCCGTGAATTCCGTCATTGGCCACAAAAAACAGTTTGCCGTTCGAAGCGGTCAACTCACGCGGGGCAGAACCGAGCACACCCGTTTGAATGTCAAGCACCTGTTTCGTGTTGCCGGCAGTCCCGTCACTCGTCCACAACTCCAGCCCCTGGGTCCCATTTGTCGCGACGAAATACAGGTTACCGCTGACATTCGTCAGCTGGCTGAGCTGACCGGCACCGGCGGGGTTCACATCCGCAACAAACACGGTACCCATCGTGGTCCCGTCTGACTTCCACAGCTGATCTCCATTCGCCACGAAGTACAGCGTGGTGCCGGTACTGACGAGCTCCACGGGGGATGAACTGCCGCCCCCCTCCAGAATGTCGGCGACCTGTACCGTCCCGTCCGCGGTGCCATCGGTGCTCCACAGTTCGCGACCGGCCGCACCATCGGTGGCGCTGAAGTAGAGGACACCGTTCATATACACTAAATCGTGGGGATCAGAACCAGACACACCCGGATTGATGTCTTTGACAATCATAGTGCCGGCCGGCGTTCCATCCGTCATCCACAGTTCGCGGCCCAATGATCCACTATTGGCCGTAAAATAGACCTTATCATTGATGCGCAACAGGTCGGAAGGATCAGAACCCTGCAGGCCTGTGTTCGCATCAATCAACAGCAACGAGCCGCCCGTGAGACCCGTGCTGAACCAGATCTCGTCGCCGTTCACGCCATCATTCGCCGTGAAGACGATTCCTCCAGCGACAGGCGTGATCTCGGAGGGATACGAACCGACGGTGACGGGATTGAGATCCTTGACCAGTTGCGTGCCATTCACCAGGCCATCGCTGATCCACAGATCCAGACCGTGCGAACCATCATCTGCGGAGAAGAGCAGGGCGTTGTTGAGTGCACCCAGCACCGAACTGTGGACCTCGCTGGAACTGCCTGCCACCCCCGGATTGATGTCGCGCACCAACTGCGTGCCGCTGCCGGTACCATCGGACTTCCAAAGTTCTCGGCCATTGGCGCCGTCGTCCGCAGTGAAGAACAGCGTGCTGCCTACGACGCGCAGTCCGTCAGGAGCACTGCCCGTGGCACTGGGATAGATATTCTTGACCAGCACTGTGCCGACCGAATTGCCGTCGCTCTTCCAAAGTTCCGAGCCTGCCGCGCCATCATCCGCGGTGAAGAACAGCTTGTTCTGGAATGCCACCATGTTCGAAATCGCTGATCCGGTGGCTCCCGAACGCAAATCGGAAACGAGAACCGTGCCGGCCTGTGTCCCGTCACTCTTCCAGAGTTCATCCCCGGCCGCCGGAGTTGTCGCGACGAAGAACAATGTGGACCCTACCACGGTCAGCGAGTGCGGATCTGAACTGGTACCTCCGCTGAGCACATCCTTCACTAGCGACGTCCCACCAGACGTGCCGTCGGTCTTCCAGAGTTCGGCTCCCGTCGAACCACTGTCGGCTACGAAGTACAGGGTCGAAGCCGTCGCCGCGATGTGCTGCGTATCAAACGTAGTAATCCCGTCCGCGCCGCTCCGAATCGTCTTCAACAGGGTCGTACCGACAGTCGTCCCGTTGCTCTTCCACAACTGTGAGCCAGCCGCGGCCCCCGCGGTGGCGGCGAATAGCAGGCTGCCGTTGAAACTGACCAGCTGCGTGTTGGCGTCGAATGAATCCCCGGCCGTATTCAGATCGGTCACGCGCGCGGTATTGCCATTTGAGGGATCTGTCATCCAGAGTTCCCGGCCGTGGCTGCCATCGTCCGCGGTAAAATACAACTTGCCGTCGAAGTTGATCAGTCCACGCGGAGAACTGCTGGAGAAAGCATCGCCGGGCTGCAGATCGGCGACGAGTTGTGTTCCTCCCGTGGTCCCGTCAGTCTTCCAGAGTTCAGTGCCATGCTCACCGTCATCGGCAGTGAAGTACAGAATGCCGCCCACGTTGGTCAACTGGCTGGGATACGAGCCCGCATAGACGCCGCCAGACGGATGAATGTCCTTGACGAGCAATGTTCCTGATTCCGTGCCGTCGGTCTTCCATAACTCACGACCGTGAACACCGTCATCAGCGATGAAGTAAGTGAGGCTGCCGACTTGCAGGAAATCCTGGGGGTCCGCATCGCGACTGATCGCGTTGATGTCGTCGACGGCATGGATCGAAAGGAGCGTACGCGCTTCGACACGTTCAGCCGCACACGACATGGGCACAGGGGTCGTTCGACGACAGGCACGGCGGCGACGCAAGTTCGTCAGCCACTGCTTCCAACTAAATCCACGCATTCCAACCGCTCCGGCTCAAGACAACAGCGCACATCCCAAGCGTACAGTCAGACGTGGTTTCCTCCCTGAATCCCTGCTTGACGCCGGAAAGATTGCGACGGCGACACCCATAACTGGCTTCGTAACGTCACATCCCCTGATGCTATCTGGGGTCGAAGCGCGGTCAATGTGGATTCGCCTCAGGGGGCGTGTATCTCACCCAGATTGTGCAATCGGTCGAAAGAATTTGCCGTCGCGTTGCAAAATGGCTGCGCGAAACGGTGGGGCAGGCCGCGTAGCGTGGGTTGGCTCGCCGACAAACTGAGCGTTTCCGAAAGCGCCGCAGACGAGCGCACCGTCATTTGGACCATGTTGTCGTAACGTTAGTACTTTCATACAATAATGTTACGTCACACACCACCTTGTAATCTATGCTACACTCGTCGAATTCCGAATCAGATTCCTCCGAGTCTACTTGTGGAGAATCAGCTTGCCTTGGCGGGTCACGGACAGGCGATAAATCTCGTCACCATGGATGATCTGCAGTTCCCGATCGCCATTGAGCAGGGTCTCTGACCGGATTTGACGCGGTTGCTTAATACCTGCCGGGGCCAGCGCCGACGCTGGAACAGCCTGGGGAGTTACGGCGGAATTCATGGTGTTTTCCTGAATTTTATCAGGTTTCTGCGGGTCAACAGGGTGGGTCATCCGTTCGTCTCCGTCACTAGGGGCAGGCGGCGATCTCAAAACTGTCACCTTTTTCGAGCGCGTCGCGATTGACAGCATGCCGCAAGACATTTATGCTGGAACTGTACTGAGATTGAGTCTCAGTTTCAATGCAACTGCTCGGCAGCCAGCTTTTGTTCCGCTCGTTGAGTGTTTTCACTCCCTCAGGTTACCCCCTGAGGCTGGAGTTCCAGACGACATCTCCGCGGAGAGCCAGCCCCCTTGCGTGTGATTCAGGTCGCAATGTCGCGATCTGGAATCAATCCGCTAACTGGCAATCTGTTTTCGCAGGAGAAGCTGTCATGTCGCCAAAACCACGTCGTGGATTTACTCTGATCGAGCTCTTGGTCGTTATTGCGATCATCGCCGTTCTGATTTCATTGCTGTTGCCGGCCGTACAACAGGCACGTGAAGCGGCCCGCCGCACGCAGTGCAAAAACAACATGAAGCAGCTGGCGCTGGCCATTCACAACTACCACGACACCTACAACGTGTTCCCCGCCGGGTCCTCGGCAAAACTCTACAGTCCGTTCGTGGCGGTGATGCCCTACCTGGATCTCAGTAACAATCTACGCAGTTACAATTTCAATGAGTCGTACTCGTCGGCCACCAACGTCCTGGTGATCAATCAGACGATCCCGGTGTTCCTCTGCCCGTCCATGACGATTCCTCGAGCGGTGCCGGAACTGAGTTGTCCCGAGGCGGGTGCGGCTGGCAGTTATGCCGTTTCCGCAGGCACGTCAGCGCGAGCCCTGGATGGTGTCTTCATTCCGGATGGATCGTACGATCCCCTGGGTCGCGCCGTGCGGATTGCCGACATCACCGACGGCACTTCCAACACCCTGTTCATCGGCGAATTCAACTACAAGCATGCCGGCTATACCTGGACTTCGGCGAGCAACTCGTGTGCAGGCAACCCGGCCCTGGCCGGAACAGTCCGCTGGGGCAGTGCTCGGTGGGGTGGCGGATATGCCGGCCTGGCAGTGGGCGGGATGGGCGGGATCTTCAATAAGTTTAGTGGCACTGTGACGACTGACCGCGAAACATTCCGCAGTGATCATGTCGGCGGCGGTCAGTTCGCCATGGCTGACGGCGGCGTCCGGTTTGTCAGCGACAGCATCAATTCCACCGTACTGCTGGCGTTGTCCACGCGAGCGGGCGGCGAAGTTGTGGGTGAGTTCTAAATCAACGCTAACAAAATCTCTGCGTCAGTTCAGAATCGCTGGAAATACAGCGGTTCTCGACGTCCCGCTTGTCAAGGATTTTTGCAATATGCACCCATTAAGAGTTTTATTAACTCACAACGCTGTTTCAGCCTGGATACTAAGCTTGGGCCTGTGTGCCACTTTGTCTGGCTGCGGCTTTGGTTCCGGCCAGCCGCAGACCGTGGAAGTCAGCGGTCTGGTTACTTTGGATGGCCGGCCGCTGGATCGGGCTCTGATCATGTTCGACCCCGTCGACGGGAATACCGGACCGCGGGCCGCCGGTGTCATTCGCAACGGCGAGTATTTCCTCGACCCGGATATCGGTCCGGTTGTCGGACCGTTACGGGTGGCGATTGTCTCGGAGGCTGACGATGAGACTCCCGCTCCAAACGAACTGGCGAAACGTTATGCCCCCGAGAAGATCCCCCGACAATATAACTCGCAATCGACCCTGATGGTGGAAACCACGCTCGACGGACCGAACCATTTTGACTTTGACCTGCGACATCAACGGCGTTGATTCTGACGATCCTGACCCAGTTCTTCCGGTAGTCCCGCAACAGGCCCGGTTCTGATTTGACGCCCGACTGAATTACCACTTCCTTAAACCAGGAGACCGTTCCCCATGCTGATTCGTCCCACGATCGCCCTCTTGCTGGCCAGCTTGATCTGGCTGTCTGCCACCCCCGCACAGGCGCATTTCTTATGGTTACTGCAAGCCAAGTCTGCTTCGGGAACGCCCGTCGTCCAGGCCCACTTCAGTGAAGCGGCCGATGATCCCGAACCCGAACTGCTGAAGCGACTGGACGGACTGCAGGTCTGGTACCGGCCGACGACCGGCGACGTTCAAGCCCTGACGGTCAAGCCGACTCCAGAAGTCCTGGAAATCGCCTTGCCGGCCCAGATCGATGCCCAGCATCCGGGCGTGGTTCTGACCGAGAAAAACTTCGGTGTCTCCAGTCGCGGCGATGTGAAATTCCTCCTGCAGTACTATGCCAAGCTGTATCCGGGTTCGGTGACCGATGCCGCCCAGTTGGGTGCGACGAAGCAACTGCGGCTGGATATCGTTCCGGTCATTGATGGCCAGAAGTTGAAGTTGCATGTTACCTGGGAAGGCAAGCCAGTTGCCGATTCCGAAGTCGTCGTGAAAGGTCCCGGTTTGAAGGGGGACAAGATTAAGACCGACGCCCAGGGACTGGTCGCGGTGGATCTTGCCGAGGCCGGCTTGCTGGAGATTCGGGCCCGCCACATCGTAGCCAGGGGAGGCAAGCTGGATGACAAGGAATACACTGAAGTCCGTCATTATTGCACGGTGACCCTGCCCTGGGCCGGCGTCGAGAAGAAGACCGCCAGCGTCGCAGCCCCGGCCGCACGTGAGCTGCCATTGCTTCCCGAAGGACTGACCAGTTTTGGCGCCGCCGTGCACGGTGAGTGGTTGTACGTCTACGGCGGGCACCTCGCCAAGCCGCACCAGTATTCGATGGAGACGCAGTCCCCCCGCCTGCGGCGCGTGAACCTGAATACTCCGACGGCCTGGGAAGATCTGGCATCGGGTCCCCGTTTGCAGGGTGTCGCCATGGTCACCTGCGGCGATCGTCTGGTACGAATTGGTGGGTTCTCGGCCCATAATGCCATTGGTGAAAAGCAGAATCTGTGGTCTGTGTCCGAAGTCGCCGCTTACAACCCCGCCAGCAATCAGTGGTCGAGTCTGCCGCCCTTGCCGGCACCTCGCTCGTCCCACGATGCGGCCGTGATTGGCAATACCATTTACGTTGCCGGCGGCTGGCAGTTGCGAGGTTCTGACGCCAAGCCCACATGGCATGATACTGCCTGGTCGCTCGATCTGTCGGCCGCGACACCCGCCTGGCAGCCTCTGGCCGCCCCGCCGTTTCAACGACGGGCGGTCGCAGTCGCGGCGCTCGCTGGGAAACTCTATGTCATCGGTGGTATGGAAAGTGACAACGGGATGACCACGGAAGTGGCCGTGTATGACCCGGCCAGCCGGGCCTGGGCTTCCGCTCCGGATCTGCCGGGTGAAGATAGCGAAGGCTTCGGGGCTTCGGCATTTGCCGTAGAAAACCGCTTGTGTGTCAGCACCCGCAACGGTCAGATCCTCAGCCTGCAGTCCGGTGCCGACAAGTGGGAAACACTAGGGACTCTGAAGCATCCCCGCTTCTTCCACCGGCTGTTAGCGGGCCTGCATCAGGACGTCATCGTCGTGGGTGGATCAGGTGCCGATAAAGTGAAAGAATTAGAAGTCGTAGCCGTTTCGAAGTAGACCTGTCTCCACGAGCAACCTGAATTCCCTGGACAGCCCCCTTCGAGCTCGTTTCGAAGGGGGCCAGGTCCACAGAGCGAACGTTGACTTATGCCAGTGTAAACTCGGGCAATCGGACGATCTCGCCCCCCTTGAGGGCCGACTCGTGAGCACAGATCCCGACGCAGGTCCAGTTGGCCGACTGCACGGCATTGGGCCAGGGGTCCCGGTTCTGGGTCAGGGCGCTCACAAATTCGTTCACTAAATGCGGATGAGACCCACCGTGCCCGCCCCCTTGCACGAACGACAGGTGGTTGGCGTCCTGGATCGATCGCGTAAACTTGCGGATGGGCTCGGGTAACAGGTGGGCGTAATCGGGGACTTCCACTTTCGAAGGAATCTCGTGCTCCGGCTTCTTCGCCGTGTGGATCACGTGCGGTTCCCCTTCGACCAGGGTCCACTCGAAGCTCTTCTTGGTGCCATACACGTCAAAGCTCTCGCGATATTGACGAGCCGTGTCGTACAGGAACCGCCAGATGTGAGCGGCGACATCGGAGTCCTTGATCTTGATATGACAGCTTTCGACCGCGAACTTGTTGCCTGACTTCTGTTGAATGTCTTCGCGAACCGTTCCCGAACCAAAGCAGCTGACATACTCGGCGCGACCATTCAGCAGACCCAGGACGGGGCTGACCACGTGCGTGGCATAATGCATGGGAATCATGCGTTCCCAATAGTCGGGCCAGCCGTCCATATCCTGCGGGTGCGAAGCGGCCAGGTGCTGGATCTTGCCAAGTTCCCCCTTCTCGTACAATTCCTTGATAAACAGGAATTCGCGAGAATAGACAACCGTTTCCGCCATCATGTACTTAAGCCCGGTCTGCTTGACCAGTTCGCAGATCTGGCGGCATTCATCGACGGTCGTCGCCATCGGCACGGTGCACATGACGTGCTTGCCGGCCTTCAGGGCCTCCAGCGACATCCGGGCATGCTCGGCGATCGGGCTGTTGATGTGGACGAAGTCGACCTGGGGATCCTTCAGCACATCTGCAAACTGCGTGAAGCGTTTCTCGATGCCAAAGTGGTCGCCCACCTTGTTCATCTTTTCCGCATTCCGCTGGCAGATCGCGTAAACGTTGGCATCCGGGTGTGCCTGGTAAATCGGAATAAACTCCGCCCCGAACCCGAGACCAACCATGGCAACGTTAACAGGTTTCCCCACGTGACACTCCCCTTCTGCCGAGCGGCGATGACGTGCTGTACTGCTCTGGTGAATGAAATTCTTTCAGGAGTTTTTAGCCACCGATTCACACGGATCAAACACGGATTGAGTCAACGTACTGCGACCTCGTTTGACGATTCTGGAGTCATCAAAACATCCAGAGTCGACACGCATCAACAATGATTTAATCTGTGTTTCATCCGTGTCAATCCGTGGCTGAAACTCCTCCCTGCGATTCAAGACGGCGCTAAACGTCCAGATCCTTCACATCGAGGGCGTGCTTCTCGATGAACTCGCGGCGTGGTTCGACGTGGTCGCCCATCAGCACGCGGAAGATTTCGTCGGCACCGATGGCATCGATCATGGTCACCTGCAGCAACGTCCGCTTCTGCGGATCCATGGCCGTTTCCCACAGCTCTTCGGAGTCCATTTCACCCAGCCCTTTAAAGCGGGTGACCTTGAGACCCCGTTCGCCGAGCTTGCGGAGATTCGTCAACAGATGACCCAGTCCGGTCAGCGGCACCGTGTCACCATCGCTGACCAGCTTGAACGGATAAACCTGCATCCCGTTCTTCTGGCCGGCAGGCGTCAGATCCTTCAGGTGGACCCCATAGCCGACCAGCTGCTCGAGGACGCGGTTGATCATACGCATTTCATGAATGTCGATGACCTGCACCGAGTTCTCGGGTACCACACCGGTCGCGCCGTCGCCGGCATGGTCTTCGGTGATGCTCAATTCCTGACCGAGCGTCGTGGACGTTTCTGCCAGGAATTTATCGAGCTCCTCTTTACCGGCAAACCACAACTGCTGCCGGCCATAGAAGACGCGGTAGCGGGGCAGCAGTCCATTCGGACTGACATAACGGTGCGCCATGAAACGCAGATCGATGCCGCGGCGTTCGAGCATCTCGAGGGGCTCAACCAGTTCGGTCATCAGATCGACCAGTTTCCGCAGGTTGTCCCCCTTGAAGACGGTGCCATCTTCCAAGTGAAGCTCCGTCTCGTTCAGACCGAGCTCCACCAGTTCCTGATTCATCTGCTCGTGCGTATGCACATACCGCTTGTTCTTCTTCTGCATGACGCGGTACAGGGGCGGCTGCGCGATATACACGCACCCCTGGACGATCAGCTCACGCAGGTGTCGGAACAGGAAGGTCAACAGCAGGGTGCGAATGTGGCTGCCGTCGACGTCGGCGTCGGTCATCAGAATGATCTTGCCGTAACGTCGCTTGGTGATGTCTTCCAACTCGGCCCCGGGGGGAATACCGATCGCCTTGAAGATGTTGGCAATTTCCTGGTTGTCCAGGATCTTGACCAGCTGCGCCTTTTCCACGTTCAGGATTTTACCACGCAGTGGCAGAATGGCCTGGGTGTTGGAATCGCGTCCCGTGTCGGCCGAACCACCGGCCGAGTCACCTTCTACCAGGTAGAGTTCGCTGATGGCGAGTTCGCGTGTGCGGCAATCGCGGAGCTTTTCGGGCAACCCGCCGGAAGACAAGGCCCCCTTGCGACGCACGGCTTCACGCGACTTCTTCGCCGCTTCGCGAGCCTCGGCCGCATTGAGACCTTTCTCGCAGATCCGCTTGGCAATCGTCGGATTCTCTTCGAAGAACTTGGTCAGGGTTTCATGCACGATCGAGTTCACGATCCCTTCGACGTCGCTATTACCCAGCTTCGTTTTGGTTTGACCTTCGAACTGGGGATCCGGAACGCGAACGGAAATGACCGCGGTCAGACCTTCACGATAATCTTCGCCGGTCGGTGTGAGTTCCTTAAACAGCCCCGAGTTCTTGCCATAAGAATTGATACAGCGGGTAATGGCCGAACGGAATCCCGAGAGATGCGTGCCCCCTTCTGCCGTATTGATGTTGTTGGCGTAGGTGCGAATGGTCTCGTTGTAGTCCGAGTTATATTGCAGGGCGGCATGGACCTCGACCTTGTCCTTGATGCCGCTCATCGAAACCACCTGCGGGAACAATGCGGTTTCGGTGCGGTTCAAGTACGTGACGAAATCGATCAGGCCGTTCTGATAGCAGTATTCGTCCTTCTGACCGGTGCGTTCATCTTCAATGTGAATCCGCAGACCCTTGTTCAGAAACGCGAGTTCCTGCAAACGCTTTTGCAGTGTTTCATGCTGGAACTTGATATCCGGAAAGATCGTGGCATCCGGCATGAAGGTGATCTTGGTGCCGGTCCGTTCCGACTTGCCGACCTTCTTGAGGCCTTCGGTCATGACCCCTTTGGCGAATTCCATCGTCCAGAGCTGACCTTCGCGGCGGACTTCTGCCTCGAGCCATTCCGACAACGCATTCACCGCCGTGATACCCACACCGTGCAGACCGCCGGTACCGGTCTTATAGCCACTATCGCGGTCAAACTTACCACCGGCATGGATCTCGGTGAGCACGACTTCCAACGCCGAGCGGCCGTCCGGATCGTCAGCCATGACGCCGATCGGAATACCACGGCCATCGTCGGAGCACGAGACACTGCCGTCGGCATGCAACCGGACAAAAATGCTGGTGGCAAAACCGTTCACCGCTTCGTCGACGGAATTGTCGACCACTTCGTAAACCAGGTGATGCAGGCCGCGGGGCGTGGTATCACCGATATACATGGCGGGACGTGTGCGAATACCTTCGATGCCCTTCAAGGCACGGATCTGGCTGGCGTCGTATTCCGAAGAAGCAGCGGCGGCAACCGAGTTCACGGGCAGGTTATCCAGCGCTTCGTCATCGCCTGTGGGTTGCGGCATCGATTCAGTCAAGGTTTCTTCCTTCCAAAAAACTTTCAATAGCTCGATTCCATCGAGCGCTGACTCGTCGGGCCCGGGTGAGTCCAGTGCCGTCAGGCCTGGGGTGTTGATTCGACGTGGCTGACACGCTGCCATTCCACCCCCCGTCCCTGGGAGACGGGGTTCACCGGGGCTGTTTTGCTTTACGGTCTATTTCAATTCCCGTTTTTTCAGATTGGTCTGCAGCTTGAACTTCAGTTGTTTTATTTTGTATTCGGGTCGCGTTTGTTGCAGCGTGAGCAGGATGTTGGCTTTGTGAAATCCATTCAATTCCGCCAGCAGCGCCGGGTTACCAACCAGCACCTGCAACGTCCCGCGGGACAGGCCCCCCACTCGCGTATAAACCGCCACCTCGGCCCCGGCTGCCCGATCCCAATCGGCTTGTAACTGAGCGTCACCCTGGACTCGCGCGAAGCCTCGCAAGGCAATCAGCTCAGAGAGCGCTTTCGAGACATGCAGCGGACCGGGATCTTGTGCCATATTGTGACTTACTCTGGCGAGCCATCCGGTATCAGCGGGATGGTTGTTAGCGATCTGCCTCTGCTCACAGCTCGTTTCGAACTCGCATCATCCATTCGATCCTGAAATTCACATCGCAACATGATCTCACCCGCCAGGCAACCATCCGGCTGACGCCGGACGCTCGCCTGAGCACACTCAGCCATCCCGCGACAACGGCATGATCACATAGGTGTAACCGTCATCAGTCATCAGCACCCCGGGATCCTCGTCGGTCGACAACTTCAAGCTGACCTGCATTTCCGGGGGCAGCACTTTCAGGAAATCGGAAATGAATCGCGGATCAAACCGGATCAGCAATTCTGGTCCCGCATAGCTGATCGGCATTTCAATCTTCGACGTCCCGATGTCGGCCGCCTGGCTGCTGAGCAACATGACGCCGTCCGAGAACTTGAAGTCAACGCCGCGGCTTTCTTCGTTCGTCACGATCTGGGCCTGCCGCACGACGGCATGGAACTGGCCTGCCAGCAGTTCAATCGCCACTTCATGGCTCTTGGGAATGACATCCTGGTAGCGCGGGAAACGGCCTTCCACCAGGCGGCTGAAGATCGTGGCGTTGGAGGTCTTGAACAACACGTCATTCGGATGATGAATGGCGATATGGACGGGGTCGTCATTGTCGGGAATGGTCCGCTCGAGCAACGACATGGTCTTCGAGGGGATGACCGGCGGGGCCGAGGGGACCACCGCGTTGCCATGCTTGGCCATCGGAGCATGCATCAAGGCCAGCCGGCGACTGTCAGTCGCCACCAGGCTCAGCTTGTCAGCCCCAAATTCAAACAGGATCCCCCCCAGGGCATAGCGTGAACTTTCCGGGTCGGTGGCGAAGATCGTCCGGCGGATCATATCCCGCAGCGTCTTCCCGGGAATTGTGAAGTAATCCTGGTCATCAAAGGCAGCGACCGGGGGATACTCGGCCGGATCCGAAACCGGCAGACGGAACTCACTGCGCTCACCGCAGACCCGCACGGCATCCGCTTCGATGTGCAAGGTGACCCGGTCGTCCCGCAATTCACGCAGGATGTCCGACACCCGGCGATTGGGCAGCAGAGCTTCCCCCGACCCCTGGCAGACGGCTTCCGGCACGTCATAGCGGATCGCGATTTCGGAGTCGGTGCCGATGAGCGTCACCTTACCCCCGGCGACCTGCAATTTCACATTCTGGAGAATGGGCTTGGGGGTCCGCGTCGGAATCACGCCTCCAACCGCCCCGAACGCGCTGGCCAATATGCTGCGACTGCACTCCAACTTCATCTTGATTCCGCTGCCTTTCCAACGTCTGGATACTGAACAGACAAGTACCCCCTGGCGAATCCATTTACACAGGCCCAATTCTAGCAAATTTCCGCTTCAAACGCACGGGACTCGGGCAGATTTTCTGAGGTCGTGTTCAGTGAGATTTCGCCTCTCCCAAACCGGTTCGGCCGGGTGGTCAGGCTGTGTCAAAAGTTCCTCATTCCAGGTCTGAATCGGTCTGTGGAGTTTCCCACACATTCCGGCTCTGTCTCTCTTCTTCCTAATTAAGATTTAAAAATTAGCAGTCGTAGTAATACCTGCGGGCTCATTCGTTACATGGCGGCCAGGGTGATTCCATAAATACTTATCTGTGTGTGAGTTGTGGCACTCTTGCAGGCTGTTCTGGCTGTGGAAAGCCTGTTACCTGGCAGTTATCAAACCGATAGATATCGGTGATAACTGACCGAGTTCCGATCAGGGCCAAAATGCCGGATTTTGCACTGCGCAGTCTGGAAACATTTGACAACAGGTTATTGACGACTTATCCACAGCGGTTTTCCGGGCCAGGCACGTT
>CAZQUW010000092.1:0-1851 GCA_964596215.1 uncultured Planctomicrobium sp.
CATTTTTCACCCGTCCTATCCCATTCTTGAATTGCCCCGGGGCTTGTGTTACCGTGCAACTCTTGGTTGGTGTGCGGTTTCCGGTCGTTAGCCGGGCATTCTCCGACCGCGGCGATCGTAGACAATAATCGATCCGCCCGCCTCAATTGGGCATCGAGCTGAGTGAGCTTCGCGCGAAGCTGATTCGCATCGCAGATTTCACGAAAGGCCTTTCATGTATCACGTGACACTTCTCCCCGGTGATGGAGTTGGTCCCGAAATTGCCGAGGCCACTCGGCGGTGTGTCGACGCCACAGGGGTGAAGATCGATTGGGACGTTCAGGAATGCGGCATCGAAGTCATCGAAAAGGTGGGCAAGGTCCCCGATTCGGTGCTGAAGTCGATTCGCGCGAATAAGATCGCCCTGAAGGCCCCGATTACCACCCCCATCGGCAAGGGTTTTCGCAGCGTTAACGTCTTCCTGCGTCAGGAATTGCAACTTTACGCCTGCCTGCGTCCCTGCAAGACCTACAAGGGGGTTCGCACCTATTTCAGCGATTCGAACGTCAATCTGGTCATCGTCCGTGAGAATACGGAAGACTTGTACGCGGGCGTGGAATTCGAAGCGGGCAAGCCGAACACGGCGGAGTTGATCAAGTACATCAACAGCATTGCGACCGGTCGTAAGATTGATACCGGTCTGGAGACCACCGGTATCAGCATCAAGCCGATGTCGGTCGAGGGAACTCGGCGGATTGCTGATTATGCTTTCGATTGGGCGATCAAGAACAACCGCAAAGCGGTGTGCTCAATCAGCAAAGCGAACATCATGAAGTTCACCGACGGCCTGTTCTACAACGAAACGCGGGCTGTCGCGAAGGCCTATGGTGCCCGGTTTGAAGAAACCAAGCTGGCCGATGGCGTAGCCGCAGATCCGGTGTTGAACGGCAAGGTCCCCAACACCGAAGGCAATTTGCTCTATCAAGAACGACTGATCGACAACATGTGCATGCAACTCGTGCAGAAGCCCGAATTGTATGACGTGATTGTGGTGCCCAATCTGTACGGTGACATCCTGAGCGACCTGTGTGCCGGCCTGGTGGGCGGACTGGGTGTGGCTCCGGGTGCCAACATTGGTTCTGACACTGCCATGTTCGAAGCCGTGCATGGCAGCGCCCCCAAATACAAGGGGCAGAACAAGGTCAACCCGACTGCTTTGATCCTGTCGGGGATGATGATGTTGAACCACATCGGCGAGAAGGCCGCTGCAGAGAAGCTGGAACGAGCCGTCTGTGCCGTAATCGAAGAAGGCAAAGACGTGACCTACGACATGAAGGCCGATCGCAACGATCCCACCGCGGTTGGAACGTCGCAAATGGCCGATGCCATCATCGCCAAGATGCGGGCCGAGTAATCAGCTGGCGACAATCCGGGGCGATATCGCTCCTTACAATGTGACCGTCCGGTAGTCTCTACCGGACGGTTTTTTTGTTTTTGAAGAGCCCGCAAGGCGGGCCGGCAGGCCAACTCGCAGTCGCTTAAAGTTGATGGCACCTGCCAATGCCGCACGTGAGGTCGGCAAGCGTGACGCCGCCGGCGCTACTTGGAGATGGTTACCCGCGAGCCGAGGTCCCAGGTCACCAGTGTGCCGTTCCAGTCGGTTGCAATCAACAATTTGCCGCTGGCCGTGAACCGCACGACCACAAATACCGCGCACTCACTGGGCGGAGGGGACGTCAGCGTGTGTTCCAGTTCGCAGTGCGGGTTAGTCAGCGACCCGGAGGTCAGCCAGCCGTTGACACTCGCGGCCAACGTCAAGCCGCAGGGAGAGACTGACAGACTGTTGACACCGCGCGGTGACATCGTCACGGG
>CAZQUW010000092.1:1951-6304 GCA_964596215.1 uncultured Planctomicrobium sp.
TCATGCGACGGATGGTTTGCACGCGACCGTCCGAGGAGCCGTCGCACGACCTCGGAAGTTTCTGCCAGAGGTCTGAAACCGGGGTCGGAAGTGACTCGATCTGCGGGCACCTGCAACTCGGTCGTCTCGGAATTCTGGGGGCTGTAACCCGGCCTGCCGGCCGCGATCACTGGAGCCCCCGGCGCTGAAACATCCAGCGGCTGTTCATTGGTCAGTCGCGACGCGGCCGCCGTGGCGTGCGTCGTGGCAGGGCGGGCGTTCGGGGTGAAGTGCTCGGTTTTCGCTGCAAGTGGCAGAGCGTGCGTGGGTGTAGCGGCTTCCAGGGCCGGGGCGGGCTCGCGCAATCGTAGTGACGGCGAAATGGGGAGCAGCATGGCTGTGGCGACAACCGCGGTGCGCCCCAGCAGCGATAACGATTTGGGGGCCGTTCCGCACATGATGAGCTTCAGACGCTGTCGCAACAGCGGGACTTCACCCAGGCCACAGGCGATCGCCGGCAACGGGGGATGCACTTCGGTCAGGAAATCGACCGTTGCGAGGAGTGCGTCTGCGTATTTCCGCTGGGCCGCAGGGAACTGACTGACGACCCAGGCGTCGCAGCATTTCTCCTCCGAGATTTCCAGCTCCCGACGAGCCAGCCAGATGACCGGATGCCACCAGAACAGTCCGCTGGCCAGGAACTCCAGCATCCTGACGCGATGGTCTCCCCGGCGATAATGGGCCAGTTCGTGGGTCAACAGGGTCGACATCGCCCCTTCATCCAGGCGGGCGAGGAGATCGGTGGGGAATAGAATGCGCGGCTTGCCACCCCCGGCCCACAACATGGGAGACACCACCGCGGGTAGCAACCAGATCTCAGGAGCCTGTGAAATGCCCATGGGCTGGGCGAGCCGCTGTGCCAGCTGCTGTAACGGGGATGGTCCCCGGCGGGCATACTTCAGGAACACCTGGGTAAATCGGACGATTCGCCAGCCCTGCCAGGTGAACCACGCAATCGAGCCGCAGAACCAGAGGCCGAGGGCCGGAATGGCCAAATTTTGTGCGAGTTGCAAAGCACTTCGCGCGACGTTCTGGTATTGCTCGAACCACGAGCTCAATGTGCTGTGCTGTGCATTCCGGGCTGCAGGCTGCAGGAGCCCCGTTCTTCGTTCCGCGAACTCGCGAGATCGCGAAAGACTACTGCCGTGCTCAGCGCGTCGCGCGGGAACAGTGGGGTTCTGCGGGGGGGTGGGGATGACCTGAGGCGCGACTTGGACCGCCATCTCCGACGGCTGCCAGGCGGGTACGTTAAGACGTACGGGAATCAGAAACAGGGGTGGCGCGATCAGCTTGACCAGCACCAGGATCCAAAAGGCATGGATCAAGGCCGGGCGGTGATAGATGCGTCCCAGGATTAGTATGGGCAGCGCTAAAACGACTGCTAATAGCGCATTCATCAATCCGGTTTCGACCAGCGAAATCACGGTGAATCCTTGGGCCCGCGTTAACAGTGAGGGGAAATAACCTTATTCGAGGATGATCCTTCAAGCGACCGAGGGGTAAAATCGTCCACCAACAATCGTGATTGGGACTAATTCGGAGCGGGGACCGAAATCCTGTCTGACCGGAATCTCTCTCCCTGATCCACTGTGCGCCTGTTTTTGTCTAAACAGTTCGCTCGGTTTGCTAACATTCTAAATAATACCCGCGGATAACCTCTTCGGTTTCAATCCGCCCCAACGAAAGGCCGCTGTGGGCTGATATCAGATCCGTAAGTCAATCCGCAGTTTTGACTTAGAGCCTCAATCAAAACCGGTTGTGGAAGTTCAAAACCGCGGTATTTCCAGCAGTTCTCAACTGACGCAGAGGTTTTGTGAATGTTTGCTGACGAATACGGAAAAACCTCAACCCTCGCTCAATTCTCAATCCGTTGAGAATTATAGAGCGAGAAATTGGCTAAGAGGTTACTGCTTGTTCGCGAATTCTTGGCAAATTAACACGAAGCTTGATCAAGCTCGTTCAGCAGGCTGCGCAGAGACGCTCGGTCTTCTACGGTGAAAGACTCAGCTTTCACGAGATATGTGAGCAGCGGTGCGAGTGCTCCGGAGCAGAGTTTGTCAGCCGTCGCCTGCAGGCTTTTGCGGATGACATCGGAGCGCTGGACCGCAGCGTTGAACAGGTATGGCCAGGACTCGCGGTTGCGCGTCACATAGTGCTTGGCTTCCAGGCGATCCAACAACTTCTGAACCGTCGCATTTTGCGACCCTGGTCCACCCGGATAAAGGACTTCGGTCAGTTGGCGGACCGTCGAGGGACCTCGTTCCCAGAGCTGTTGCAGGACTGCTAATTCAGCATCGGGGATGTCTTGCGGCTTGCGTGGCATGGTATCCAGTTCTCCGAATTCGAAAGACTTTCCATAAACGAAAAAAGATGAGTTGTCGTCAGGTCGAAATGATGCGAAATAAAAACCAATCTCACTTGCCAGGAAGTCAGCACGCGATGTGTCACTTCCGCAGATCCGCGAATTCAGTATGCAAACTGAGAGATAATAGAAGTCATGTCTTGGAGAATTAGATACGAAACTCTCGAATTGAGATCACCGAATAGACTGATGATCCGACAATTCGAGCTCCACCCATCCCACAGGATGGTCGGACGCCAACGTAGATGCAAGCCTGGATTGTCTACACTTTAAACCACGCACAAACACCCAGTCAATCCGCTTCCTGCTTAATTCGTCTTTAATCGATTCACCGAAACAGTCAGTAACTCCGCGTTCAGTGGACAGCTTGATCAGCTGTGATTCTGTGATTTTGGAGTTCAAATCCCCCATCAGAATGGCTGGCTCGGGGACTTCCAGGAACCGCCGGATGATGATCTGCAACTGGTGTTGACGGTCCGTCTTGCGGTCCAGGTGCGTCACCAGAATGGTCAACTGCCGGTTCGCAGGATTCGTCGATATTGGAATCTGGCATTCCACATAGTTGCGATAGCCGTTCCCGTGGACTCGATCGAAGGGAACCCGTTTCCAGCTGGAGACCGGTAGTCGCGAGAGGACACCCTGTCCAAAATGGGGGCCCGACCAGGTGGTTTCGGTGGGGGCGAACAGCCAGCCCATTCCCAGAATTGTCCCCAGCTGTTCGGCCTGATTGCGGGGGTCCTGCCATCCCGGACCGCGGACTTCGTTCATGCCGACAAAGTCCATGTCGCGTAATTCCGCAGCCGTCCGCTGGAGATCCAGTTTGCCGTCGGTGCCGAATCCCCCATGGATATTGAACGTCGCCACACGAAATCTGGCAGGCAGCACGGGTGTCAGGGGGGGATTGCCAGATAATGAAGTGCCGTCTGCAGCTCCAGCGGGCCACTCCCAATGGGCGATGTCATAACCCAGTCCGGCCAGCAGCGCCAGGGCCATGAACAGAGTGGTCAGGCCTGGTCGCCACGCCTGCGGCCGAGTTTGCGGTGGAACCGGAGCAGGCTGGGGCTCGCTGGCGATTGTGGACATAGGGGATGGTCTTTCAGCATCTGGGGCGCTAAGCGGCGCGTGGCAGGCGGATCGCTGGCGGCGAGATCGTCTGCTGATCGCCGCGGGCCAGACTGTCGGCGAGCAACTGGCCGCGATCCATCTCGGCCTGCAGCTGTTGCCGGAACAGTTCGATACCGGGCTTGGAGATACCACTGGGAACGTACAGCGGGGCGCCGATCACCCCATAGCTTGTGGAATAGGGTTTCGGCAGGATCAAGTCGGTCCAGCTTCCCTGGATCTGCCAGGCGCGGGAGGCCATGAATGTGCAGGGAATGATGGGGACACCGCTCAGTGAAGCGAGGGTGATGATGCCTGGTGAGATGACGCGGCGGGGGCCGCGCGGGCCATCGGGTGTCATGCAGATGTGTTGTTGCCGGGCCTCGTGGATCAGGCTGCGCAGGGCAGCCGTGCCGCCGCGATTCGTCGAGCCACGCACGGTACCCAGGTAGAAGTGCCGCATGGCATAGGTCAGGAATGATCCATCCTGATGCTGGCTGACCAGCGTCGTCATGCGATTTGCCGGCGTCCGTTCTTGAATCGTACGTCGCAGCATGATCGGCAGGAGCATCGTGTCATGCCAGGTGGATACGATGTAAGTTCGCGGGCAATCACTCGCCAGCGGGTACCACTCGGGGTGATCCATGTGCATGCGGTAAGTGACGGTCGACGCCAGCGCGCGAGTCAACCCGGCGAGCACCCCTCCCGCAATCTGATTCAGCCAACGGCTCCGAATTCGCATACGTCAATCCCTGACAAACCGGGCCGCAGTCCGTGCGACCTAAAGTGCGATGGGGCGTGATTTTAACAGACCGCCGGAACAGGGGAACGGCAGTTTTCACAGAAGAAAA
>CAZQUW010000092.1:6404-22647 GCA_964596215.1 uncultured Planctomicrobium sp.
CATTCGTCATTGGCCCAAGGCGTTCTTCGCGTACATCCGCCAGTGATGTTCCGGTTCGTAGCCCAGCAGCTGATGGGCTTTCTCAATGCTGATGACCGACGCGCTTTCCGCCAGCGGGCTGGTGACTTTGATTGTCGGTGGGGCCACTTCTTTGAGCAATTCGAGGGTCGGGGCGTCGAATCGCGTGTCGCGGGCGGCGATGAAGCAGGCTTCGTGGCCGGTTGTGCTGGCTTCCAGTGCCAGGCGGCAGGCGCGGGCGGCGTCGCGGATATCGACGTAGGGCCACATCACAAAGCGTAACCCGCGCTCGCGCGTCGGCCGCGGCCAGGGCAAGGCGAAGTAGCCTTCCGTGGAGATGATGTTCATCAACCGCAGGCTGACGGTGTTAATCCCGGTGCGCCGGCTGGCCGCGGCACAGATGTCTTCACCCACTTGCTTGGACAGGCCATAGGCTTCAAACGGTGTCAGGGGATGGGTTTCGTCGACGGGAACGGATTCAGGCCAGAAGGCCGAGGCGTCCTCGGCCCAACCCAGGGCAAACACGGATGACGCCGAGACAACACGGTTGATCTTCAGTGCGGCGGCCGTTTCGATCAAATTGTAGGTACTGAGCACGTTATTGGAGAAAGTGACCGACGCCGGTTGTGCCAGCGGACCGGGAATTGCCCCCAGGTGGAGGACGGCGTCGGCCCCCTGCAGGGCATCCAGAACGGCCAGCGGTTGCAGCAGATCGACCTGCAGAAACCGACAACGCAGGGTTTCGGGCCGGACACAATCAATCCCCCAGACCCCATGTCCGTGAGACAGCAGTTCCGTGATGGCGGCCTGTGCTAATCGGCCGGCAGCACCTGTGACAACGACTTTTTGGAACGGCATCGCTGACTCACATTCTGCTGAATAAAACTGGGGGGGGAGCTGGAACCTGGCGGGGTTTACGAGCTCGCGGCGCCGGCAAGTGCAGCGGACGCTTCAAGGGTCACTGCGAAATCGTCAACTGCTGCAGGCCTGTTATTCCGTCGAAATTGATCCAAAGGGTGGCGAGATTCGTTGACTCCTACGAGAATCCACAACAGACAAGATAGTTCAAGAAGAATCTGGCGGCGCCAGATTCGTGAGAAAACATCTTAATAGGGATCGTGACCGCATGTCGACGAAAACAGATTACGACACCGAAAATCCGTTCCGCTACCCGTTGGGCTTGCCCAGCGGCAGTGTGCGCGCGCTGTTGACACTGATTGTTGTCGGCGTGACGTGTACGGATATCGTGAAAGGCCTGGAAATCGAAGCCGTGTGGGCCGAAACCCTGATGGTGGCACTCGCGCACTACTTCACCTCCCGGCGTTTCGTGCACTTGCCCCCCGAGTTGCTCCGGAAACTGGAAGAGGACGACATCATTCCGAAGGAACCGCTGCCGCTCTACTTGCCGCGCGGCACAATTCGGTTGGTGATCCTGGGCTCGTTTATCGGAGTCGCTATCTACCAGTTTCGCCAGGGATTGCTGACACAGCCGTCGACATTTGCGATTTTCGTGACGCTGTTGGCTTATTTTGCCGGTACGACGGTCCGGGGAGCTTTGAACTGGTGGTATCGCGGGCGAAACGTCCCGCAAGCGCGCTGGTGGGCTGATGCCAAGGCGGTCACGGTGCTGGTGGCGCTGGTGGTGACCTCGCTGTTACAGATCGTAGGCTCCCAGAGTCACGCTCCCCTCTGGCTGGAAAACATTACGATGGCAATGGTTCTGTTCTATTTCGGATCGCGTTAAGGCTGTGAGGCGTGGAGGGGCGGACGTGGCTGCTGCCGCCCGCGTTCAGATCAGCGGTCACAAAGGTATGCTGGGAGAAAAGGCCAAAAGACAGAGGCGCTTGCAGGACAAGGATTTGGTATAATGCCGCACAGACCGCGGAGGCAAAACTTCTGGCGGCGAATCTCCCCATTTTACCAGAGCGTTCACCCGTAATCTTCGAAGGTCTTCATGCGTGTCCAGCGCGGAATTGCGGCTGCCAGGGGCGTTGCATTTGGATCGGCATTTGTCTTAGGCACCGAAGACTTTCGGATTCCGACGCGGTTCGTGGTCGAAGAGGTCGTCGACGCCGAGCTCGAGCGTTTCCGGCAGGCTTACGAGGCGATTACGCAGGAAATCTCGGAAAACGAGATCCTCGCTTCGCAGCAACTCGGCAAGGAATACGGGGCGATCTTCGGCGCGCACCTGCAGTTGCTGCGTGATCCCAAGTTGAAAAATGAGATCGAAGGGCTGATTCAGCGTCTTTATTCGCCGGAACATGCTACCAGCAAGATCTTGCGGCACTTTGCCCAGAAGTTCGAGAACCTTGGCGACAAGTATCTCGCCGAGCGTGCCGACGACATTTACGACCTGGAAAAGCGGATTCTGCGGCATCTGCTGGGGGCCAATCGCGAGGAACTCAGCCAGCTGACAATGCCCGTTATCCTGCTGGCCTCAAATTTGACGCCCAGTGAAACGGCCCACCTGGACCGGTCGAAGATCCTGGGGTTTGCCACCGAGGATGGTGGCAGCACCAGTCATACCGCGATCCTGGCCGCAGCGCTCGGGATACCCGCGGTCGTCGGACTGGGGCAATTTCTGTCGGAAGTCTCAGGTGGTGAAAACATCATCATCGACGGCAATGCCGGTGAAGTCATCATCGATCCGGACGAAGAGACACTGATTCGTTACCGCGATTCGGCTGAAAAATTGCGGACCATCGCCACGCACCTCGAAACAATTCGCGATCTGCCATCGGAAACCACCGATGGCGTTGCCGTGCGATTGATGGGGAACATCGAGTTTCCCGAAGAGGTGGAGTACTGCATGCAGCATGGTGCCCTGGGAGTGGGCTTGTACCGGACGGAGTTTCTGTACCTTGGTCAGGACAAGATTCCCAGCGAAGAGGATCACTACCAGGCCTACCGCCGGGTCCTGGAACCGTACCAGAACGAACCGGTCGTCATTCGGACGCTCGACCTGGGGGCCGATAAGTTGCCCCGTTCGATTCAGCCGTATGCGGGCGAAATGGCCAATCCGTTTCTCGGGTTGCGCAGCTTGCGGCTCTGCCTGCAGAACCGGCCGCTGTTCAAGATCCAGCTGCGGGCCCTGCTGCGGGCAGCCGTTTACGGCGATTTGTGGATCATGTTTCCGCTGGTCACCACCTTGCACGAGTTGCGGCAGGCAAAATACCTGTTGAATGAGGTGATGGATGAGCTGTACGAACAGGGAATCCCGTTCAAAAAGAACATCCCGATTGGCATGATGGTCGAAGTTCCCTCCGCTGCGATCCTGGCGGCTGAGTTTGCGAAAGAGGTCGATTTCTTTTCGATCGGCACCAACGACCTGATTCAATACACCCTTGCGGTCGATCGCTCGAATCAGACGGTCGCCGGTTTATATAGTCCGGTCGATCCCGCGGTGTTGCGGCTGATTCAGATGGTGATTCAGGCGGGGCGCCAGCACAACGTTTCGGTCACCGTCTGCGGTCAGATGAGCTCGTCCCCGGTGTATACGGCCCTGCTGGTCGGCATGGGTTTGCGGCGGCTGAGCGTGAATCCCGGCAGTGTTCCGGAGATCAAGGAAGTCATCCGGCACATCAATGTACCGCAGGCGGAAGAGATCGCGAATCACGTATTGACCAATTTCGATGTGGCGCGGGATATCGAGACTTATCTTCGCGGCGAGTTGAAGCGCATCTGTCCGGACTTGATGCTGTAGGCCTGCGGGCTGACTCTGCCGAGTCGGCTGCAGCGGGAGAGTCTGGCGACGGAGTCCTAATCCAGGCTGCAATAGGTTCATGAGCGACACCTCACAAGTGGCGATCGTCATGTCGCGCATCCCGCGGTTGATTGCCCCGGAGGCGATGTGGCTCTGCGGGCTGCGGGCCTGTTTACGGCGCATTCTGGCTGCCCGGCAAACTCTCTTGAGTACCCCGGGAACTGCCGGGTTGGACTTCGTGCTCCGCGGGGCGGAACGCATCGGTGTCGTGACGCGGTCCGTTGCGGGCGACGAGACAGGAGTCCGGGATCGCTCCCTGATTCTGCAGTCGGACGAAGTCCTGGTGCTGGGGGTTCGTCCGCGCGGCAATATGCACCAGTTGCTGGTTGAGCGGCTCCAAACAGGACTGAAACAGGTGACGCTGGTGGATCTGCCGGGACTGCAGCCGCCCCTCGTGCGTCAGGAACTGCTCGGATTGGGGGCGACGGTGTGGTCTCCTGATGCGGCCATGCTGCGACCGATCTGTTGCGGCCATCCAGAACGGGCCAGCAGGCCCTCCCCGGATTCAATACTGCCCCTCATCGCCCTGCCCGGTGATCAAGGGGTGCCTTACTTGACCCACACGACTCGAGCTTGTCCAGGTCCCTGGCCGCGGCAGACTCTGCACGACTACTTGGACAATCTGCTGGATGACAGCCCGACTGCCGATCATTCCGCGCTGCACACGTTGCTTCGCATTGTTCACGACCGGCGTTTGCTCGGCTCCGGCAGAACGATTCGTGGTGGCTATCCGGTCGTCAGCTTTACTGCCGCCCCGGTTCGCGAACTTCCCGGTTTGCGGTGCTTTCGCACTCATCGGGCCCGCTGGGACTTCGAGCCGTTTGCCATCAGCATCCGACGTGAGGTTCTGGAACGGCGGGGCGTCCAACCAGCCATCTACGGTGATGAAAACATTTGGTCCGGCCTGGCGGAGGCTCAGCGGCCGTTCTTTCAGCTGAGTGGTGAGGGGGCAGAGAGACTTGCTGACACGCGGCATCAGGACTGGTCTGTGGAGCGGGAGTGGCGCCATCTGGGCGACCTGGACCTGTCTGACCTGGCACCTGAAGATGTGATCGTTCTGGTTCCGAATGTGGATGCGGCCCGGTTGTTGCAGCCGCATTCTCCCTGGCCCCTGACTTTGTGGCCGGGTGAGGTTCCTTGAGTCGCGGCGGAAGTCTGGTTCGTCGGTGTTGTTCCACGAGCATTTACAAGGACCCCGGGGGGCATCCGCAACCTTTGCCTTTCCCGGGCGACTGCTTTAAGCTGCGCACACGCGCTGCACCATGACTGACATACTTGAAGGAATCCGACATGAGCGTTCTGGACCGTTTTCGTCTCGATGGCAAGCGACTTTTCATTACCGGCGGCAGTCGTGGACTGGGGCGCGAGATGGCGCTCGCAATTGCGGAGGCGGGTGCGGACGTCATCCTGGTCGGTCGCGACACGGAAAGCCTGGAGTCGACGAGTCGGGAGATCCGTGAGCGGGGGCGTCAGGTTGATCTGATCCAGGCGGATGTGGGGATCCCGGCCGAAGCGGAACGTGCCTGCCAGGTGGCTTTGCAGCAGCATGGTCCGATTGACATCCTGATTAATAATGTGGGGGGGCGGCGGATTGATATCCCCACTGCAGATCTACCGCTCGAACAATGGCAGCAGATCATGGATCTGAACCTGACCAGCACGTTTCTCTGCACCAAGCTGATCGGCGGTGCCATGGTCACCCGGGGGACCGGCGGCCGCGTGATTAATATCGCCTCGATTTCCGGAATGGTTGCGAATCGCGGGATCGGTGGACGGAGTTACGAAACCAGCAAGGCGGCCGTCATTCAATTCACCCGCACGGTCGCGGCGGACTGGGCGCCGCATCGGGTTACCGCGAATGCGATCTGCCCCGGAGGCTTCATGACGGCGCCCAATGTCCGCTGGGCCGAGCAGAATCCCGAGATCATTAACTCCTTTAAGACCCAGATCCCGATGGGCGATTTCGGTCAACCGGAAGATCTGGGTCCGCTGGCCGTCTACCTGGCCAGCGATGCCAGTCGCTACATGACCGGTGCCGCACTGGTCATCGACGGCGGCTATACCTTGTGGTAACGAAACGGCAGGCTCCCGCCCCGCGGCCCGCCGACTGGGTGCCTCTGCTCTCGCGAATCTCGCCGCCGGCAGAAGATTGCTTAACCAGCGAAGGGCTGCTGTGACTGCCTCGGCAAATCGTCTTTACGGCTCGCCAGAGAGGTTAATTCCAACCCGCGTCAGAATCAGCCGCAGGACGTGTTGTAATTGGTAGATCTTTCTTAGGCCGCAAGGTCTACCATCGGTGATCGCAGGTGCATTCCTGGCTGAAGCGGATCGGTATTCCGTTACTTCGAACCTAATTCCTATTGCTTGCAGTTCTTAGGTGCGAAGTGTGGCGTTGTCCCGAGTGGGGGAAACGGGAACACTTCATCCCTTATGCGTTGCAACGCAACTTAAGATTACATTCACTACAGCCCGCACAGTCGTCGCTGGCGTCACAGGAGTTGGAAACGATTCATTGGGATTCTCACGGCCGTCCGATATCAGCATCGTGAATCTGTGCCAAAGGTGCGCGAGCGTTGGACAATTCACCTGTTAACTGTATGGCATCGCGAAAACAGCGGACTGGCGAAGTCTGTTCGCTTCATTTTCCACCGCAGGTACAAGCTGCCGGATGCTGCAGTGCAGGCTGAGTTACGGACCCGAATCAAGTTCACGCAGTGCGAAGTTCAGTTGGTCGGTCGTATCAAGGATTGAGACGACTGGCAATGTGTTATTCACGATGGATCGCGGTGCTGTCGGCAGCCAAAACCCGACAACCGGGGCCCATCGTCGACACGTCGAGGGACCGTCACGGGGCAGTAGATTCTGCCAGCGACTACCGTGAAGGTCAGAACAGGAGCAACATCGGATGTTGACACGATCTCATACAGCAACGGCCAGCCCGGCACGGTGGCACACGGGGTTACAGACAGCGATCGCGTGTTGTTTCGTGTACGGCTGCCTGATTGTGGGCGTACGTCCGGTGGTCGCTCAACCCCCCCAGGTTCCTCCACGGATGGCCCAGCAACTGCCACCCAGCATGGATGATGCGGAAGAACTGCCGGAAACGCTGGAGCTTCCGGATCGTGTCCGTGTCATGCCCAAAATCAACGCCGAACTGGAAGTCGTGCATCGACGCAGCCAGGTGATTGTGTTCAAAGGTCGGGTTGCCCGCGTCCATGTGACTGATCCCTCGGTCGCCGACTATGTTCTCTACAGTCCAACGGAACTCGGAGTGATTGGCACGGCCATCGGGACGACGACGATCCTGGTCTGGTTCGAAGACGAAGACAACACCGAGCCGCTGATCTATCTGGTGACCGTGACCCGCGATCCCGGTCTGGAAGAGTCGGCACGTATCGACTATGGCCGGCTGGAAAAGAAACTGGCGATCCTGTTTCCCAACAGCAAGGTGTACCTGATCCCGATGTCGACCAAGATCATCGTGAAGGGGCAGGCTCGGGACAGTGAAGAAGCGGCGTGGATTCTGCAAATCATTCGCGGTGAAGTCATCAATCAGTTAGGTGGCCTGGCCGGTCCGCAGTATGCGTTAGGCCTGGGGGGGAATGCCGGTGGGGTGACCGCGGCCGGAACCGGGGGGGGCTGGGGTGGCGGCGGTCTGGGTGGTGCCGGCCTGGGGGGTGGGTATGGCGGAATGAACGGGCGATTTAACGCCTTCGATAATACGTCCAACTGGATCATCAATATGATGACGATCCCCGGTGATTTTCAGATCAACCTGCGGGTCCGCATCGTGGAATTAAACCGGTCGCAGCTCCGCCGGATGGGCGTGAATATGTCTGTCCTGTTTGCGAATGGCCGCAATCTGATTACGTCGTCGCTGGCCGGGGCGATTTCCGGCGGTGGCGTGGGGGCTGCAGCTGGAGGTCTGAACGGTGTGTTCGAGGCGGGTGACATCTCGATCTTGATCAATGCCTTGCGATCGAACGGAACGGCGCGCATTCTGACTGAACCCAATCTGACCGTGCTGAGCGGCCATGACGCCACGGTACTGTCCGGCGGTGAATTTGCCGTCCCCACCATCGTCGGCATCAACGGTGTCGGCGGGCAGCAGACTGTCTTCCGCGGGTTCGGTGTCTCGTTGCTCGTGACTCCGACCATCATCGATAAAGATCTGATCCGGATGCGGATCCGTCCGGAATACAGTGAATTGAGTGGTCAGTCATCGGGTGGTATTCCCGGATTGAATACGCGACGTGTTGATACCACTGTCCAACTGCGTGAAGGTCAGACCATCGTGCTGGCGGGACTGCTGTCTTATCGAGCTAAGACCGAAGTCGCGGGATTGCCCTTCCTGGGTGGCTTGCCCGTGATTGGCCCCCTGCTCTTTCAGGCCAAGCGGGCGACCGAAGACGAAAACGAATTGCTGATCATGGTCTCGCCCGAAATCGTGCGGCCGATGGATGCGGACGACGTACCGCCGATGCCGGGCTTCGAAGTGACCCAGCCGAACGACAAGATGCTGTATCACTATGGGTTTACCCAGGGAAATAACGACCCCAATGTCTACCAGCTGGCTCCCTATGGCCATGGTTCGGGCGTGGGGGTACCGATTGGCTATGGTCAGTTCAATCCGCAGGCCGCATCGCCCAGCTACACACCGGCTCCCGGTGGTGTGGGTGCGGGCGGGGCTTCGAATGCGATGCCGGGTGTCGCTCCCAGCTGGGATACGTCAGCCGGTTCACGTTATCCGGCGGGTCCCGTACCGCAGGGTGGACGTCCGGGAATGATGCCCGGCAACAGTGCTCCGCCTGCAGGCTATGGACCGCCCGGGGGCATGAATGCCCAGCCTGGATATAGCACACCGGGACCAAGTGCGACTCGCACCAGCCTTCCCGGCGATCAACCCCGGCGCATGCTGACGATTCCCCAGATGCTGCGGGGTGGCGGCCAGCCGACACAGACCCAGGCCACACAGACTGGTTATACGACTCAGCAAGGTGGACGCTACCGGTAAATCGAAACTCATTCCTCAGATTCGCACGGTGAACTCGGGGAGTGATGAAACTCGCAACGTAATGAAAACCGATCAACCAGAAACGACATCGACCGGTATCCCGACCCACACGTTGTTGAACGTGCACAGACTGACTGAGTCTGCAGGGATATCGCCGGACCTGGATTTCACGGACCGGCGACAGTCGGACCGGGGGATCGACATGCCCGCGTCACAACGCGAAGTGAGGCTTAGTATGACAGCCCAACGCCACAAACAGAATTCCCGATATGCGGCCGCAGCGCTGTTGCTGGCCACGCTGGCCGGAGGCTGCTGCTCGCGCTCCTGCGGGTTGGGATGCGGCCTGGCGCTCCCCCACTGTAATATTGCCAATCATTCGCGGAATATGGTGCCGCAGGTCTATCCCCTCGGCAGCGTGATGCGGTCGCATCTGCATACCGAACAGACCAATGCCGAAGCGACGGACTTCGTCTTCAATCTGGTGCATTTCACCGGTGAGACCGCCCACCTGACGCCCGATGGTAAGGATCACTTGATGGAAGTCGCCGCGCGGATGCGGAGTGCCCCCTTTCCCGTCTTGATCGAACGGACTCCGAACAATGCCAACCCGCAGCTCGACGCCGAACGTCGGGTCCTGGTGGCACGGTACCTGGCCGACCTGGGAAATCCTGACGCGGATCAACGGACTATCGTCGCCGTGCCCTACGATCGCGGGTTCAATTCGTTCGAGGGTGAAGCGGACTACTACTCGAACTTCAACTTCCAGGGCAACCAGAACAACTTTGGCAACGGCGGCGGAGCCACGGGCTATGGTGGTTCCGGCTTAGGAAACGGCTTCGGCGGCGGCTTCTACTAATCGACGCGCAACCTCTCTGCGTCAGTCCCCAACCGCCGGAAATGGCCGCCGTGCCGAACTTCCCACAATCGGCATTTCGGTCCCCAGCCCTGGGGTGCTGGCGCACAGGCAGCCGGTCGTTTCGAGACGAAATGCAGCCCTGGATCCAGTCCCGGTGCGTCGCCTATTTCTCGGCAGGCAACATGCCAAACTCGACGGACTTGGCGTTGGGATCCAGGCCGTACAGCGGAATGCTGCCAAACTTCTTCTTGCACTTGGGACAAGTCGCCTTGGCAATCGAGGCCTCGGTCTTGCCACCGATCTTCTCTTTCTTGCGGGAGTCTTCGCTGACGATCAAGCCGCAGCCGGCACACTTGTGTCCCAGGACAATCGGCTTCAGGGCCGGATCTGGCAGGTAGAAGTCGGCGTTATCGAGCGTGGGCAGCTCGTTTTCGGAATAGTGGCACTTGTAGGTCGATATCGAATCGGTCAGCGGGATTCCCAGTTCCTGTCCAAAGCTGGCGATCCCGAAGACCTTCTCGACTAACCGGGCAAACTCGCGGAATTCCGACAGCGAGAATGACAGGTAGGCGCGTGAGCCGCCATCGAGGACCACGGGCAGGCGGACGACAATCCGGCCGGGGCCGAACACGGGGATGCCGGCGAAGATGGACTCTTCGCCCGGAATCGACGGCTGCACAATCTTCAACTGGCTGGCGTCGTTCGCGGTGACCAGTGTCTGGAACGGGACCGGCAGCCCGGAGGTCGGCTTCTTTGTTTGCAGAAAGTCGGCGACAGCGATTCGCGTGGCCGGTTTCTTTTTCTTTTCCTGCATGGCTGCGAAGGTGCCAGCCCGCTTGAAGACCATCGCCACCAGCAGGTCCTGGTTTGAAAAGGCGATGTCGGCCACGTCGTATTCGGCGGCCATGGCCCCGGGCTTCAACTTCAGCTTCTGAGGATTGACGGTGTGCAGGCGGAGTTCGAACATCCAGTCGGTATAGTCGCCGGCCTCGAACTTCTGCGGTCCGGTGGGGACCGCCTCGTCGGGTGTTGCGCCTTCCGGTGCAGTGACCAGCAGCGGTACGAAAAACACAGCCTTACAGCTGGGGCAGCGTCCGGCGCGACCCCGGTGCCGTTCGTGGACCTGCACGCGATGCCCATTCGGGCAATAGATCACAAAACTTCCCGGAGGGGGGGCGTCGGCATTCGCGCGGCGCCGGCCTCCCGCTTTACGAATTTTGGCGTAGTCCTTCTCCTCTTCGATGGCCGCAGCCAGCAGGGCCTCGCCGCCGGTGCTTACCGAGTGTGCGACTTCAGGGGGAGTGGGCAATTCGGCTCCGGTACTCGGCCGGGCGGCTGCGGCGGGTGGCGGAGCGGTCGCTTCGGCGGCCGGCTGGACATCGGCCGCGGCTTCGGCGACTGCATATCCTTCCGCGGGGTAACCCTCTTGATCGGCACTCTGGCCGGCATAAGGATCGTAATAGCCGGGCTCGCCGGGAGCTGCGTTCGGATCGTATCCGGCTGCCTGCCAGGCTTCGTAGTCGATCTCGTACGCCGTGCCGTCGGCGGACAGCTTATAGCCCCAGGGGGTCTGATACTGTTGATCGTATGCGGCCTGATCAGCCAGGGCCTGGTCGTAAGCCGCCTGATCGTAGGTCTGCTGCTGGGAGACTTCGGCGTGAGGAATCGTTTCCGGGTAAGCGGTGTTGCCGGTCGTCTCGACCGAGAAATCGTCGTCTTGAGCGACAGCCAGCTGGTAGTCAGAATCAGCCGCCGGGGCCGGGGCGGGGTTTCGCGGTGGTGCGGCGACGGCAAATCCGTCGTCCATGGTCGTCTTCAGGCCGTAGCTGTCATCCAACTCAAATCCGCCGTCGTCATCGGCCGCGGATGAAAATGTGGGTGCATGCTCCGGTGTATGCTCGGCTTCGATGTTCGAGACGTCGCTGTACATGATCGGAGTCGGACTGGCCTGCATCCGCTGGTACGTGGCTTCGATGTCCGGATTGGTGAAGGCCCCGCAATGCCAGCAACGCACAAGTCCGATCCGGACCATTTCGCCACATTGTTTGCAGGGTTGCTCGTCATCGCCGTCTGACAGAGCCAATTCGCCCGAGGGAATCAGATCTAGAAATTCAGACGAAGCCCGCGCGGCATCCAGCACGTGTCCACAATGGGGGCAGCTCGGCGAATCGCCGATCAGCATGGCACTACAGGCCGGGCAACCATGGATCGATACGGACATACGTTCACACCGCACTGTTTGAATGACGAATTTCGTGACTGGCTGCCAGCGTCGTGCCCGGACCTGGAAGGGTACGGAATGTGCCCGTTCCAGCCCTCAGCCTATTACTCCTCACCCAGTGTTATCCATTGGGCAGCCCTGTCAACCTGTTTTAACACAGAATTGGGCCTGCCGAGCGACTTATTTCACTTCCAGCACTTCCACGTCGAACACCAGTGTTGCATTGGGGGGGATGACACCACCTGCACCACGTTGTCCATAACCCAAATTCGGGGGGATGACCAACTTGCGACGTCCCCCGACTTTCATTCCGGCGACCCCTTCGGTCCAGCCGGGGATCACCCCGCTCAACGGAAACTCAATCGGCTGGCCGCGATCCCGGCTGCTGTCAAATTTCTTGCCATTCGTCAGCCAGCCTGTGTAATGCACCTTGACGGTCGCGTCCCCGGGAACGACTGCACCGTCACCAGTTTTCATGTCATAGTGCTGCAGGCCCGTGGACGACTTCTGGGTGAGCTCCTGAATTTCGATGTTACGAAAATCGACGCGCGAACCGTGACTCTGCAGGGCGATGGAACCGATCTGCGGGCGATCCGCCAGCGGAGTATAGTCCTTGGGTGATTCGGCCTTGGTGAATTCGTCCAGTTGCACGTCGTTGATCACCTGGCCGTTCAGCACGATTTTCACGTGATGGCCAGCGCAAGTGACTTCGAACGTGTTCCATTCGCCCGTCGGCTTGGAAGCGCCACGTTTGGCGGCGGCCTGGTAGTACAGGCTGCCGGTGTATTGGGCGGCCTTCAAGTCTTTATGGGCCGGGGCATCGTCGTCCAGGATCTGGATTTCCATTCCCGCCTGATGGACGTTCCCTTCCGGGGGAACTCGAATTCCAACCCCGCTGTTGCCACCGGCCGGGATCTTATATTCTAACCGCAGGACGAAGTCGCTGTAGGGTTTTTTCGTCCGCAGCCAACCGCCCCCTTCTTTCACGCAGCTCAGCAATTCTCCACTGGCTTCCCAAGCGGCGATGTCGCCCTGAAAGACTTCCCAGCCATCCAAGTTGGTGCCGTTGTAGAGTTTCTGGAACGGGGGGGCCTTCGCTTGAGGTTCATCTTTAGCGGGAATCGAAGACATGGCGGCAAATACCAGGCTGCAGGTCAACAGGGATGAAAAGACACATCGTCCAAACCGAGATCGCATGCGTGACTCCTGGCTGTCAATCAAAATGCTCGACCCGCAGGTGTCTTCTTAAGGCGCCAAGATACCCGAGCGAATCAGTGTGTGAAGGTGTTCCCGAACTTACGTTGTAAAGCTGCTGTTACGTGAAATCTAACTCGCAACGACAGAAAATCGGTGACAGGTAGACCAAAGAAGATACCACAGTTTTGGCTGCCGCTACAGCCAGAAACCGATTCCGGGACACTTCTTAGACAAAATGTGCGCCCACGCCGATCCCCAAGGCAGGGAATGACCGATGACGAGATTCGAATGTCGCAGGTTTGCCGCATGGCCAATTGGCGGAACAGTTCCGCCGGACCAGGTCGATGACTTGGAATGCCGGCGTCTGCCGCGGGCCGCGGACAGGCCCCTCGATCGCGCAGGGCCTGGGGCCGGTCGCATGCGCAGAATTGGATGCCGCATTGACCGCCCGGCTTCTGCTCACGGCCAGTGACTCACGGATCGTTCACAGAACGCAGCTGGAATCAGGTGCCATGTCGGAATCTTTGCAAACCACCTTCGAGCGAATGCTGCCACGGCGCCTGCCGCATGATATTCAGTATGTGCCCGAGGTGGTCGTGGTGATTCTGGCCGCCGCACGTTCCGCCGGGGCCAGCGACGTTCATCTCATTCCGTTTGATACCGGATTGCGCATGTCGTGGCGGGTGGATGGTGTCCTGCAGGATGTCTGGACCTTTCCAGTCGAACTGGTGCCGCGAATTGTGGCTCGATTAAAAGTCCTGTCAGAGTTGTTGACATATCAGACCGAAGTTCCGCAGGAAGGACGTATCCGGGATCCCAGTTCTGCCATTGAGATGCGAGTCAGCACGTTTCCGACTCTGTTCGGTGAAAAGGTCGTCGTCCGGCTGCTGGCCGAAAGTCGCCAGTACCAGCAGCTGGAAGGCCTGGGGTTGGGCGCGGAAGTGGCGACGAAGCTGGCTCAGCTGGTGCAGGCCACCCACGGCACCTTGATCGTGGCGGGGCCGGCGGGAAGTGGCAAGACCACGACTTTGTATGCCTGTTTGCGTGAGATCGTAGACAAAACACGGGGCCAGCGCAGTCTCGTTTCATTGGAGGACCCCATTGAAGCCGTGATACCGGGGGTCTCGCAGTCGCAGATCAACCTGGCCGCCGGTTTCGACCTGCCGACGGGGCTGCGGTCGCTGATGCGCCAGGACCCCGAGGTCATCATGGTGGGGGAGATTCGTGATCGTGTGACGGCCGAGATCGTCTTTCAGGCCGCCCTGACCGGCCATCTGGTGCTGACGACGTTTCACGCGGGAAGTGCCGCGGGCGTGGTCAGCCGTCTGTCGGAGATGGGGATTGAGCCCTACCTGTTACGCAGCGGCATTCTGGCGGTGATTTGCCAACGGTTGGTTCGCAAGCTGTGTGGTTGCAGCCGGCCGGGGACGGATGACGCAGACAAGCTCGGACTGCCTGTCGACACGTTCCGGGTTGCCGTGGGCTGTGAACAGTGCCATGGAACCGGCTACCTGGGGAGAATCGTGCTGTCAGAATTACTCAGTCCCGATCAAACCGAGATTGGCCGGGCCATTCTGTCACGCAACGATACCCCGCAACTGGAAGCCCTGGCCCAGCAGGCCGGCATGGTGACTCGCTGGCAGCGCGCTGTCGCGGCAATTAATTCAGGTTTAACCAGTCCGCTGGAAATACGACGCGTGCTGGGATTGAGCAGTCTGTAGCGCGCGAGTTGCCTGGTACGCAGCGTGTTCTTCAGAGCTGGCAGCAGCGAGGATATATCAAATCGACGAGAGTCAAAGTGGCCTGAACGACGGAAGATGTCAGAGTGCGGGCTGAATCGCTCGCTGTGTAAGAGATTGTGGTGTGCCGGGTGTCGGCGGGACTCGAACTGCCCTCCGCTCTTGCTCTCCAACCCCTGCGCACTCACACTCTCCTGTTATTGCCGAGCCAGCCGGATACACCCGACGCAGTGAGTCGGGCTGCAGTCTCAAGGAATTAGTGATATGTCCCAGTCGGGTTTACGAGTCTCCCCGGAGCAGTTGATCGCCCTCAATGATGAGATTGCGATGCTCGTTCGCGCCGGCGTGCCGTTGGAACTCGGACTGCGTGAGCGGGGTGACAGCGTTCCCGCGGCGCTCCGCAACGTCAACCGCGAGCTGTCGCGGCACATGCAGTCGGGTTTGCCGCTGGCCGAGTCGCTGACGGCGACCCTGCCCGGCTTGCCGCGCGTCTATTCGGCGGTGGTCGATGCGGGCTTGAAGTCGGGAAATTTGCCCAGGGCGCTGGAGTCCCTGTCGCGGCTGGCGCGGCAGGGGATCGATCTGCGTCAGCGAATTGAATTTGCGTTCCTGTATCCCCTGACGGTGTTTGCATTGGGGTATGTGTTGTTCCTGGTCGTTGTCGTCGAGACCGCCCGTCGCTGGCGATTGGTGATGGCCGACTTTCATGCGGATTACGATCCCGCCGTGAAGTTTCTGGGGGGGCTCAGTGAGCATGTGGCCGAATGGGCCGCGATTCCCCCGGTGCTCGTGGCGATTCCGGTCATCTGGTGGATGGTCTCCGCCCGGTCCTCCTTCCTGCCCGATCGCCGGCCGAGTCCCCTGTTAGAGTTGATTCCAGGCCTGAGTAGTGTCGTGGCCTATTGGCAATGGGCCAGCTTCTGTGATCTGCTGGCGACGCTGCTGGAACATTCGATTCCCCTGCCCGAGGCGCTCTTGCTGGCGGCGGACGCTTCGGGAAATACGGGCATCCAGCAGCAGATGTGTGCGGTCGCCGAGGATCTGAAGACCGGCCGGTCGGTGGCCGACAGCGTACGCGGCCGGTTGCCGATCCCCGCTTATTTGCGCTGGTCCCTGGCGACGGCCCAGGCGCCTGCTGCCTTTCAAACGGCGCTCCGGCACGGAATTGAAATTTACCGAGGGCGCGCGAACTTCCGCGCGGAAGCGATCAAGATGTGGCTGCCGCCCATACTGATCGTGTTGTTGGGGGGCGGGACCGTCTTCGTTTACGCGATGATGATGGCATTGCCCTTGCGAGCCCTGTTCTGGCAATTGAATCTGGATACGTTTTGAGAGTTGGTGAGATCGATATTTTGTGCGTCGTGTCAGTTCAGACGAATCGATGTGAATGGCAGCTGGCAGGTAGCTAGCAGGTAGGTCAGGCTGTGCCTGACGC
>CAZQUW010000093.1:0-22492 GCA_964596215.1 uncultured Planctomicrobium sp.
TCCGCCGCTCAAATTGGCGAAAGGCATGAAGGCCCTGACGATTTCGCTGAACTCAGCGACTGCGATTGTAGACGGATTGATTCGGCCTGGTGATTACTGCGACATCCAGTTCACTGTGGATACCGGTTGGGCGCGAAGGGACGATCGCATCCCCTATGGGTATCAACTCACCCTCTTTAAGGGGATTAAGGTCCTGGCGATCAATCGCAATGTGACGCAACAGGCACCGGAAAGCAACGGTAACACAGTCACCTTAGAAGTGCGTCCCGGGCAGGCGAATGCCCTGCTGCTGGCCAAGGAGAACGGGGTGCTGAATCTGACCTACACTCCGACTCCCAGTACCGGTGGAGTGATCGTGTCGGATGAAGATATCGATCGACTCACGCTGGAAAAACTATTGCAGTTGCCTCCCAAAGTTCCGGCGCCACAACCGCCGAAACCGCCGGAACCATACCTGGTTGATCAGTATCGTCTGCTGCGTCGCGCCACGATCGGGTATATGCCCAACGGTCGCGTGGTTGAAAACTGGAACTTCCTGGGCGGCTATGGTGGCTACGCCACGGCAGTGGGCACGGGTGGTGGAATGGGCGGTGGTATTGGACCTGGAGGTGGCGCAGGCTATCCCTCCCTGCCTTTGAACACTCCCGGTTCGACTGATCCCAACGCGGCTGCGCCAGGTTCGACTGGTAGTCCTGTCGCGCCACCGACGCCATATGCCGATCCCAATCAACCCGCAGGCTCCCCACCCGTGACGCCAGCCCCGCTGCCTACGGCCCCGGGACCCTCCGCGAACCTCAATAATGCTCCGGGATTACCGATCGGGCCTGTCGCGCCGACGGCATCCAACCGGGCCAATGCGAACTTTGATACCCGGTAGGAAGTGCGTGAGACTGGGACATTTACTCCAGGACTTTTCGAACCACAGTCGCGGCGATGCTGTTGCGACTGTGGTTCGATGAATTGCCGGTCCCGACCTGTTGCGTGAGACCTTCATTGTGAAGCTTCGACGAGAACACCTGCGAAAGAGCCCGAACCGTCGGGGCTGGTTGGCGCCGATTGTCGCCCTGGCCCTGGTCGTGGTGATGAGCGCCGTGGCGCTGGTGATCGATCGTTTGTGGCTGGATATGGCCACCGAAGAAGCGCAAGGGGTTGCCGAATCTGCGGCCATTGCAGCCTGCCGTGAGCTGGCGAGTGATGACGCGCTGCGTGTGCCCGAACCGGGGCCCGATGGTCGAATTGCGGCCGCGAAACTGGCGGCCGAAAATGTGGCCTCGATGAATCACGTGGCGGGTCAGCCCTACATGCTGAATTCCGATTCCGGGGATATCACGTTTGGTGTGAAGGTCGAAGTCGAAGACACCGGTGAGATGAAGTTTGTTGAGACCATTCACGAACCGCGATCCGTACGCATGGTGGCGCAGCGGCTGCATGCCCGGGGTAATCCGGTCGCGTTGTTTGTTCGCGGCCTGACCCACGTCGCAGCAGGTGAAGTCCGAGCACAGGCCGAAGCATCAATCGACAATCATGTCGTGGGATTCCAGTCGGTGGGTGGGGCCCGGGTGCCGATGCTGCCGCTGGCAATTCTGGCTAAGGATCCGCTCGGGCAACGGCAGGATACGTGGCAGATCCAGATTGAGAATCGACGCGGCGACGACCAGTACCGCTACGACCCGACCACCCGCAAGGTTGTCGAGGGCCGCGATGGAATCCCCGAAATTGTCTTGAATCCCGTGGCCCCTGGTGCCGACCCGATCACTGCGAACATGGCCTTCTTTGATGTTCATGGCCAGGCTGGCCGGTTCCCGCTGGAGGAACAGATTCGCCTCGGCTGGAGTCCCCGGGATCTGGAACGCCGCGATGGTCGATTCTTGATGACCCGGGGGCCCGAATCATTTCCGGCCCGCGCGACTCTCTCGAAGCCGGCCGCGGAAGCTCTGAGAATGATTATCGGCGAATGCCGTGCCGTGATGCTATTTGAGAATTTTACGCAACCCGATGCGAACGCCCCGGGGCGCATTCAATCGTCCGGGCTGGTGGCTGGTCGGGTAATGGCAGTTCAAGAATTGGGTGGAATGAATTACCGGCTGGTTTTTCAGCCGGGCGTGCTGGCGACGCATAGTGCCGTCTTGCCGTCCGATGTGGGGATGGTGGGGGTGACCGCGCACGCCAGCAGGTACGTCTATCAATTGAAGTTGACCCAGTGAGAGTGCGATGATTATGGCAGCTACAGCGACCGCGGCTCCGCCCTCGGGTGATAAGAATCGTCAGGCGTTTCAGGAACTGAAGACGCGCCTGCATCGACAAATGGTCGACGCGATTGACTTGTCCAAGGCTGGACAACAATCGGATGAGACTCTGCGAGCCCAATTGCGCGCCCTGGCGGCTCATTTGTGCTCGCGGCAATCTGTCGTGCTGGAAGGCCATGACCGGGATGTCATGGTCAACGAGCTGATGGATGAAATCTACGGCTATGGTCCGCTGGAAGTCCTGATGCACGATGAGAACATCAGTGACGTGCTGGTGAACGGGGCCAATAGCGTATACATCGAACGCGACGGCCGCCTGCTGCAGACCGATGTCAAATTCGCCAACGACGAACACTTGTTACGCGTGATTCAGCGTCTGGTTGGTAAGGCCGGTCGACGTATCGACGAAGTATCGCCGATGGTTGACGCCAAACTGCCGGATGGATCACGTTTGAATGCCGTTATCCCGCCCCTGGCGTTGCGTGGTCCGACGTTGTCTATTCGCCGTTTTAAGACGCGCGAGTTCAAATTTGAAGATATGGTACGACTCGGCAGCCTGGCGCCGGAGATGGCCGACTTTCTGATGATGGCTGTGAAAGCCCGTTTGAATATCGTGGTCAGCGGCGGTACAGGTGGTGGTAAGACGACCTTGTTGAATAACCTCAGCCGATTCATTCCGGCGACCGAACGTATCATCACGATCGAACAGACGGCCGAACTTCAACTGCAACAGAACGACGTTGTGTCGCTGGAAATGCGTCCGCCGAATATCGAAGGCAAAGGCGAAATTTCGCAGCGTGATCTGCTGAAGAACAGTCTGCGAATGCGGCCCGATCGCATCATCGTCGGTGAGGCGCGAGGTGGCGAAGTGCTGGATATGCTGCAAGCCATGAACACCGGCCATGATGGTTCCATGAGTACCATCCATGCCAACGACACGCGTGACGCTCTGGATCGTCTGGAATTGATGATTGCCCTGTCGGGAACGGAACTCCCCGTCATGCTGTCCCGCCAATACATCGCGTCGGCGATTCACATTCTGGTGCACGTATCACGCCTGGCGTCGGGCGAACGAAAAGTGATGCGTATCACGGAACTCGTCGACTGCCAGCAAGGCACCTATCACCTGGAAGACGTGTTTGTGTATCGGCTCGGAGGAACGGATTCGAAGGGGATGTTGAGCGGTACTTTTTATTCGACCGGTTACGAACCCGAAGTGCTGAAACGCTTGTCGGCCTATGGCTACCACTTGCCGACCGAGTTGTTTACGGCCCGGGAACTGACGACCGGTGGCGACTATGTAAGCCGTTATCAGTAACTGCAACCGATAATTTGTTCTCACGTTGAGTGCCAGGATTCCGGGGAAAAGCGATGGCCAAGACGACCGAAATGCCTCCCGTTGAGCGAGAAGTCTCGTTTGCGAGCATCTTGCGCGAACAGGATAAGTTCTCGTCACCACAGGACGCCGGATTGACGGCGGACTTGAACTCTTCGTTCGACAAGCTGGTCTTGCAGTCGGGCGTGGAGATGTCGGCGACTCTGCTGACCGCGCTCTGTTTCTCGAGCTCTCTGGTCATGGCGGGTTCGGTGTTCGTAATGACGGACAATCTGTTGCTGGCGGCATTGGCTGCCGGTTTGGGCGGCGCCTTACCAATCATTTTTACCGCCATTATTCGCAGTCGTCGTCAGAAACTGATCATGGAACAGATGCCGTCCATGGTGGATGAATTGTCCCGCGCGGCGAAGACGGGTCGCAGTCTTGAACAATGTCTTGAAATGGTGGCCCACGATACTCCCAGTCCCTTGGGAGATGAATTGCGGATCTGCACCCGCAAGCAGGCCATGGGTGTCGGACTGGCAACTGCGCTGGCCGATCTGCCGCCGCGGACCGGGATCGTCAGTATGAACGTGTTCACGATGGCCTTGACTGTTCACCAGCAGACTGGTGGTGATCTGGTGACCGTTATGGACCGCCTGTCACGGACGATTCGCGACCGTATTTCGTTCCTGGGTCGGCTGCGAGCGGCAACGGCGGCCAGCCGCGCGGCTTCGTTGTTGATGATTGGTTTGCCGCCCGCGGTCGTGATGTTCTTTGCCTGGCGCGATCCGAATTACTTCCGCGATCTGTTCGATTCGCCGTGGGGACGCACGATGACCCTGACTGCGATTGGTTTGCAGGTCATCGGCGCCGCGATTGTCCTGCGAATTCTTAAAAATACATCGAGGTCTTAGTCAACCGGGGGCGCGGCCCAGCGGGCCTGTTCGAAGAATCGTAGATCCGACTCCGGGTTGATTTGAAGTGGATGCGAGTTATGAACAATACCATCATTCTGGCAATCATGATCTCGGCAGTCGCCCTGGGGGCGCTGCTGGTCTATCGCCTGGTGAATTTTCTTCGCGCCCGCCTGCCGCAGCTCAAGTTGCCTCAGTTTTTTCAACGCAACCCAAAGCCGTCGAAAACGTTGATGCGAGTCGGGCAGGTGGCTCCGGTTAAACCACCGGAACCGCCCCGTACGCAGGTGAAGACAACGCCCGTCACGGAGACTGCGACCGCCGTTCCCGCACCGCACGCAGCATACTCGGCGCCCAAGTCTGCCACGACGATGTTTGATGTGGCGCAATTGCGCGACAAGGCATCGTTCGGCGATCAGCTGGATATGATTGATCCCGCCGACACTCCGCTGGCGGATGGATCGGACTATGCGTTTGGTCCGGGGCTTACGCCCTTCCTGGCCGGTGCCCTGCCGGACTCAAAAGAACGTAAGATCGAGTTGAAGCAGGATCTGATCCGTGCCGGCTACTACCAGCCGCATGCGTTCGACAATATCCAGGCGATTCGCTGGATTTTTCTGACCGTCCCGTTGTTGTTACTTTGCGTGATGGTCAACGTGCTGCCCCAGAGACTGGAGTTATGGGCGATCGGTACGATGCTCGCTGTCGCAGTACTCGGCTGGGCCTTGCCCAAGCTGTATATCGCCAGCCAGGCCGCCGACCGTCGCAGCGAAATTGAACGCTCTCTGCCCGACGTGCTCGACATGCTGAATATGTGTGTGAGCCAGGGCATGACGCTGATTGCCGCATTGAAGCGGGTCACCAGCGAGTTACGGACCGTGTTTCCCGCCCTGTCTCAGGAATTGCAGATTGTTGCCGAACAGGCCGAACTGGGAACGCTCGAACAAGCCTTGACGAATTTTTCGCGTCGCGTGGATGCGCCCGACGTGCACTCGTTCACCAGTCTGCTGATTCAGACCGAACGCATGGGGACCAGCGTGTCGGTGGCCCTGGGCGAGTACGCCGAAAACATGCGTGAAAGCTTGCGACAACGCGCCGACGAGAAGGCCAACAAGGCCACGTTTCAGTTGCTGTTCCCGACGGTATTGTTCTTGATGCCTGCCGTATACATCTTCTTGCTGGGGCCGTCGATCATCAAGCTGACTGACTTTTTCGCAGGGAAGACAACCAACGCGTCGCAACAGGCGGTCGAAAACTTTGAACGGGTCAATTCCGGCCAGAATCCTGGTGTCCCGCAGCGACAGGCGAATTAGCCTGAAGCATTTCACAGATACGGTTCATCAGAGTGCCGGGGGCTGCTGCGGAACTCTGGCCAGATTCCGTTGCTCTGAGTCTGGAACGCGGCTGATGCAGCGACCAGCCGAGCTGCCCCAGGCGTTACATCCATCCCATAAGTCCTAGAAGTCCCATTCTTTAGGGCATCGTTTGCACCTCATTGAAAAACCAAGCCAACCCGGCGATGATGATGGGCTGTTTTGTTGTTGTCTCATTTGAGGAAAAAGATGCCCACCGCCACAGAATGGATCAGTAATAAGTGGTTCGGACTCGTCCACGGGAAGAACCTGGTCTACAACACGTGCTGGGAAGACCCGCGTCTGGACCGAGTGGCGTTGGAACTGGGGCCGGATGACGAAGTGATGGTAATCACCTCGGCCGGTTGCAACGCACTGGATTACACCCTGTGCAGCCCCAAAGCGGTACACGCCGTCGACATGAATCCCCGGCAGAACGCACTGCTGGAATTGAAGATCGCGGCCATTCGCCGTTTGAATTACTCGCAATTCTTCTCCATGTTCGGTCGCGGTCGCCTTCCCGATTATCAGTCGGTCTACTGGGATGCTTTGCGACCCGAACTGACCCCGGCTTCGCGCGACTATTGGGATACTTACATCCGTTTCTTCGCCGGAACCGGCTGGCGGCGCTCGTTCTATTTTCATGGGACATCGGGCACCCTCGCCCGCGTGGTCAATTTCTATATTGATCGTGTGGCCAAGGTTCGTCCTGCAATCGATCAGATCCTGGCCGCGAAGACTGTCGCGGAACAGAAAGAAATCTACGACCGTTCGCTGGATCGCGCGTTCTGGAATCGATTTGTCCGCTGGGCCGTGGGACGCGATACGACACTGTCATTTCTCGGAGTCCCCCGGGCGCAACGCGAGCATCTCGATCGGACCTACATCGGTGGGATCACGCAGTTCATCGAGGACTGCATCGAGACCGTCTTTACGAAATTGCCGCTGCAGGACAACTACTTCTGGCGCGTTTATCTGACCGGCGAATACACCCCCGAATGCTGCCCCGAGTACGTCAAGAAAGAGAATTTCGAAAAGCTTAAAGGGGGGCTGGTCGACCGGCTGCACGTCTACACGGCATCCGTTCTGGATTGTTTGAAGACGGAAAAGTTGACGATCTCGCGATTTGTGTTGCTCGATCATATGGATTGGCTCAGTTCACACCGCTTCCCGATCCTGGAAGCCGAATGGCAGGCCATCGTTGATCAGTCTGCGCCGAAGACACGCATCATCTGGCGCAGTGGTGGATTGCAGACCGACTATGTGAATCGCGTTCGGGTAACCGTCGATGGCAAGCCTCGTCAGGTAGGCGAGATCTTGAAGTACAACACAGCGCTCGTTGAGGAACTGCATCCCAAGGATCGCGTGCACACTTACGGCAGCTTTTTTATCGCCGATTTGAATCTGAGATAGAAATTTACGTCGATTCAGAAAGTGGTGACCATCAGCCGCTACGCTTTTACTCACGGTTCATACCGTGGATTAAAGCATAGCGGCTGATGTTGTTTGGACATTCGGATCCTGAAGTTCGATAAATTCGGGTAGCCGAACATTTGCCCTCTTGAGTGTCGTATTCGAATTGACGAAGATATCAGTACGGGTTGATCGGATAATCTTGTCGGCTTCGACAAGGGGTCTGAGCGACTCTGCCTCCGTTGCGCGAACAAGACCAGCCTCGGGCTTGTTCGCTCAGTTGAGCTGCCTGATTGTAGAAACCTGCCTAGTTGCCCCCGCCCTGCCGGATTCTTGCGAGGTCTTTCATGAAGTTCCTGCCTGCGGCCTTGCTGCTGTCGTTGCTGTTTCCAGCACTCGCCAAGGCTGAAGAACCGCTGACGTATGAGAAACACGTCCGTCCGATCCTGAAGGCGCATTGTTTCCATTGTCATGGCGAAGGTGGTGAACTGAAAGGCAATCTGGATTTACGCCTGCGCCGGTTGATTGCCAAAGGTGGTGATTCCGGTGAGGGGCTGATCCCGGGCAAGCCTGGCGAGAGCATTCTGCTGCAGCGTATTAAAGACAAGCAGATGCCGCCCAACAATAAGCTGGTGCCCGAGAAGGAAGTCGCCATTCTCGAACAGTGGATTGCCGCAGGGGCCGCGACTGCTGCGGCTGAGCCTGAGGGTGATCTGACGGCGATCGACATCACGGCAGAAGAGAAAAAGTTCTGGTCGTTTCAGCCGATACAACCGCCTGCCCTGCCTGCGGTGAAAAACGCAGCACAGGTGACGACCCCGATTGACGCCTTCCTGCTGGCTAAGCTGGAAGAGAAAGGTCTCGCATTCTCGCCCGAGGCTGACAAGCGAATCCTGATTCGGCGGGCCTATTTTGATTTGCTTGGGCTTCCGCCGAGTCCACAGGAAGTGGATGCCTTTCTTGCGGACAATTCGCCAGATGCCTATGAGCGACTGCTGGACCGATTACTCGATTCGCCGCAGTATGGTGAGCGTTGGGGGCGGCACTGGCTGGATGTCGCCGGCTACGCGGATTCAGATGGTTACGATGAGTCTGACCGTGTGCGGCCCTATGCCTACAAGTATCGCGACTATGTCATTCGCGCGATGAATGCTGACAAGCCCTTCGATCAATTTATCATCGAACAACTGGCTGGTGACGAACTGGTGCCGTTGCCGCACAAGAATCTGTCGGCGGAACAAATTGATCTGCTGGCGGCGACCGGCTTTCTGCGGACGCCCCCCGATGGGACGGCTGCCGTTTCCAATAAGGTGTCACGGAATGCCGTGGTTTCCGAAACGATGAAGGTCGTGTCGACAGCGTTGCTGGGACTGACGGTCGGTTGCGCGGAGTGCCACAATCATCGGTACGATCCGATTCTGCAAACAGACTACTACCGCCTGCGAGCCATCTTCGAACCGGCGCTGGATGTCAAAACTTGGCGCGCTCCACAGGCGCGCCTGGTGTCGCTCTATACAGACGCAGATCGGGCGTCTGCGGCGGCGATTGAAGCCGAAGCGGTTGTCATTGACAAGCAACGCCAGGCGAAGCTGGATGGATATATTCAGGCCACGCTGGAGAAGGAGATTGCCAAGCTTCCGGAAGACAAGCGCGAAGCCTGTCGTGCAGCCCACAAGACCCCCGCGGACAAGCGGACTCCCGAGCAACAGCAGTTGTTTAAGGATTTTCCCAGCCTGAACGTGAATGCTGGGACGTTGTACCTGTACGACAACGCTGCGGCGAAGGATCTGGAACAGGAGGCGAAACGTGCTGCGGAAGTGCGTTCGAAGAAACCGGTCGAGGACTTTGTCGGACCACTGACAGAAATTCCCGGTCAGGTGCCCGAGACGCAGCTCTTTCATCGCGGTGATCCAGATCAGCCTAAGCAGACGTTACCCCCCGGTGAGCTCACGATTCTGGAATCGGCTTTGTCGGCTCCCATCCCGGCCAAAGATCCGTCTCTGCCGACAACCGGTCGACGCCTGGCCTATGCCCGGCATCTGGTCAGCGGCAAGCATCCGTTGACTGCCCGAGTCCTGGTGAATCGAGTCTGGATGCTGCACTTCGGCAAGGGCCTGGTCGCAACTCCCGGGGATTTCGGGTTTCTCGGCGAACGTCCGACTCATCCGGAGTTACTTGATTGGCTGGCCGACAACTTCATGTCCCACGGCTGGAGATTAAAGCGGCTGCAAAAACTGATTATGACATCGAGCGTCTATCGCCAGTCCTCCCAGCGGAATCCGGCTGCAGAAGCTGCCGATCCCGATAATCGACTGCTGGCCCGCATGCCTGTACGGCGGCTGGAAGCCGAATCAGTCCGAGACACAATCCTGGCCGTCAATGGAAAACTGAATGCCCGGCAATTCGGCACGCCGATCCCCGTGATGGAAGATGACGTCGGGCAGATTGTGGTCGGGATTGAGAATAAGAACGGCGAGAACCGTCCCGGTCCGATCATTCCGATGCTGGGTGAAGAGTACCGTCGCAGCGTATACGTGCAGGTCCGCCGCAGCCGGCCGCTGGCCATGCTGGATACGTTTGATCTACCGACACTCGATCCGAACTGCACATCGCGCAATGTCTCGACCGCGACCCCGCAGTCGCTGATGTTGATGAACAGTGATTTTGTCCTGGAGAATGCCAAACTGCTGGCAGCCCGACTGCTCCTGGAAGCCGGTTCCGACCAGGCGGCTCAGATTCAACTGGCTTGGAAGCTGACGTTCAATCGCCCGCCGACGGCTGAGGAATTGCAGGCGGCCCAGAATTTCTTCGCCGAGCAAGTTGCCAATTTTAGCGCGGTGCCGACAACCGAAACCGACCCGGCCAAGAAACCAGATCCACTGGTGTGGGCCCGCACCACCTTCTGCCAGGCGCTGTTTAGTTCAAATGAGTTTTTGTACGTCGATTAGAAAATAGTCGTTGTTCGACTCGCGAGCGATCTGCGTTCGTAGAACGAACAACAATCGGGACGATATCATGCAGTCAGCTTATCCCCATTCACGTCGGGAATTCCTGGGCAGTGCCACCTGTGGCGTCAGCACTTTGGCGCTGGCGTGGATGATGCAGCAGGATCCGCTGCGGGCCGAGCCCAGCAAACCTTCGCTCGAGAAGCCCAAGTACGACTTGTTGCCTAAGAAACCAGCGTTTGAACCGCGGGCCAAGGCGATGATCTCCCTGTTCATGCAGGGGGGGCCCAGCCATGTCGACTTGCTCGATCCGAAGCCGAAATTGAATGAGCTCGATGGCAAGCCGTTTCCTGGAGACATCAAGTACGATAACGCGGCTCAAGCCAGCTCGCGCGTCCTGGGTTGCCCCTGGAAGTTCGCGAAGCATGGGCAGTCGGGGACCGATGTTTCAGAACTGCTGCCGCATCTGGCCGAAATCGTCGACGACATTACGGTGATTCGTTCGATGCATACCGGCGTCAATAATCACGGTCAATCGATCGATGCGCTCAACACGGGCAAGGCAATTTCCAACCGCCCTTCCCTGGGCAGCTGGATGACATTTGGCCTGGGGACCCAGAGTCAGAATCTGCCGGCATTTGTGGTGTTGACCGATCCCGACGGACTGCCCGTGCTGGGCGTTCAAAACTGGTCGAACGGCTGGCTGCCGTCGTTGTACCAGGGAACGGTCGTGCGACCTGTTGAGCCGCGGATTCTGAATCTTGATCCGCCCCCCATGGTGAAAGGTAAGCCGCAGGAACGTTATCTGGCCTTCCTGTCGGAAATGAACAAGCAGCATCTGGCGAAGCACCCCGGGGAGCTGGACCTCGAGGCACGCATCGCCAGCTATGAACTGGCTGCCCGCATGCAATCCGCGGCGAAGGAAGCGGTTGACATCAGCCAGGAAACGCAGGCCACTCAGCAGATGTATGGCATCGACGAACCGGCCACAAAAGAATACGGCGAACGCTGTCTGATTGCCCGACGCCTGGTCGAACGCGGCGTACGTTTCGTGCAGATTTATACTCGCTATCAGCTCTGGGACCATCATGGTTCAATCCGGACGGCCCTGCCCGCATCGTGTAAGAAAACCGACAAGCCGGCTGCGGCGCTGGTGAAGGATTTGAAGGCTCGCGGATTACTCGACAGCACCCTGGTGCATTGGGGGGGCGAGATGGGCCGGTTGCCGGTGATTCAGAATGATGCCGGCCCTGAAAAGGTGGGGCGAGATCACAATACCTATGGCTTTTCCCAATGGCTGGCCGGAGGGGGCGTCAAGGGGGGACTGGTCTATGGATCCACCGATGAATTCGGCCACCATGCGGTAACCGACGTTGTCACTCACAGTGATTATCATGCGACACTGTTTCACCTCTTCGGTCTCGACCCCACCAAGGTCGTCTTCACCCGTAACCAGCAGGAAATGTCGCTGATCGACAAGCAGCCGTGCCGCGTTGTTAAGGAAATTTTGAAGGCTTAGCGGTTACTTCCAGTTACGGGTTCTGTGGAACTTTTTCCACCATTGCCCGTTTGCTTGGCCGATATCGGCCAGGAACACTGGGCACAGGTCCTAAGCTGTCTTCCGTGGGAATCGAAAGTGGTTAAGCGAGAACAGCCCGCGTCGATATCGACGCGGGCTGTTCTGCATTTGGAGTGCGATTTACGGTACGAGGCTAACCCTTGGCAGCGCCCGTCGGGCGATTGGTGACAGCGGGCTTCGCGGCGCCAGGTGCAGCCTGACCGCCCGTCTGACGGATGGCCGGTTGGCCTGCGGGTTTCTTTTGACCGCCGGTGGTCTGATTGGTCAGGAAGTTGTCGATGCGGGCGTTTTCGCGAATTCGGTCAAACGTTTCCGCGACGGCACGCTGAGTCTTTTCTTCCTTCAAGTCGGCGATCAGCTGGTCTTGCACTTCGTCGATCGATTGCACGACTTGTTCGGTCATCCCTTCGGACTTGATGATCACAAACTGCTGACCCGATTGGATCACGGAAGAAACTTCTCCGGCCTTCAGCTTGAACGCGGCCTTCTCGATCGGTTCGCTGAGAATGTTTCCAGAATACTGTGGGATCGGGGGAATGGCTCCGCCTAGGGCCCGGCTGCCCGAGTCGATCGAATACTGCTTGACGGCAGCATCGAAGTTGGTGGGATCTTTGCTGACCATTTCCCAGGCCTCCGCAGCGCGGCGCTGATTGTCCTGCACGATGATGCGGGCCTTCACGCGGGGACCGTAGTTCTTCAGGAACGCCTGCTGCAGTTCTGTCTTGGTGATCTTGATGTCCTCACCAGCCAGTTTGCGGAGTGACAGCATCGGCCAGATAATATCGCGGCGATATTGGGCCTTGGTCACGCTACGCTCGGCCTGCAGCATGTTGTACCATTCGCTGACCGACATGTTGAACTTCTTGGCGATCTTGACGATCTCCTGGTCCACTTCGGCTTCGCTGATCTGAATGTTCGAGTTCTCGCAAGCGGTTTCGATGATCTTGCGATTGACAATATTATCGAGAACCTCAGCACCGTGCCGGAGCATGCATTCGTGGGCGACTTCGTCATAGGACACCATCACGACGTGCTTGCCATTGGTGATGCGTGCCAGGTAGCGGGCAGCTTCCGATTTGGTCCCCGAGACCGTGGCTTTACCGGGGGCTGCTGAAGACTTTTCCTGCGCCTGGCCGGCCGCAGGGCGTACGAACTGCAGCATGAAGCCGGCGACAAAGGCCACCGCGGCAGTGCCGCCGAGGACCAGAAACATATTTTTGGAAGTCGATCGTTGTGGCATGCTGCCGGGCATGCTCGCGTCCTGAATCCGTTCACTCATCATTGCCTCCCTGGCAAAAGTCTAATCGCGAAGATCCCGTATCGAGGGGCCGGGTTTATATGCGGATTTCGAATTTAGGGTCAAGGGAAGTTTTTTCAAAGCCGATAACGGCTGGAAGCAGAACATCGACTGGTCAACTTGCGGCACACTCTGCAGGCTGCTGCCAGCTGGGTCTCGCCCGTTTTGGCAGCGCTGGCCATTCGTCTGTTCATCGTCTCGCTCCGTCTTGTGCGAATCGAGGCGTCCGCCCATAATCCCCGGCTCCCGCCACGCTCGACAGGCTGTTCGGTCTGTTGTCAGCTCCCTTGTTAATTTCCCCCACGACCATCACCCGCCACGGCCTCCATGAGGTGTCCGATGTTGGCTTATTGCTGCCCTGCTCGACTGAGCTGGTGTTGGTTGCTGTTGACCGTCTTGACGGGTTGCCAGACTACGGCCAATAAGGGGCCGATCTACAAGTTGCCGGCGATGGAAGAACGCGCGCTGGCTGTTCCGGTGGCCGTGAGTATCACCGATAAACGTCCCGCCAAAGAACGTGATTATCTGCCGGGGGCGATTACCCCCGTCGAGTATCAACAGGGAATTGAAACGCTCACACTGGACAATTTCGAGCCGCAACTTGCAGATTTGTTGAAGCAAGCGATCGCCCAACGGCTCTCGACCCTGTCGCCGGCTCCCACTTGGGCTGACGTGGAAGTGACGCGGTTTCGAGTTCTGATTGACCGGCGCGAGATTCTGGCTGAAGCATACGACCAGCAACTGGAGGCGGAAGAGCTTGCTCCTGTGGTTGGTTTGGGAGCAGGAATGGTTGATGGCAGTGTCGGAGGAATTGTCGGCGGTGTCGGTGCCGGATTGGTGACGGCTGCCGTGGCTGCCAACAAACGCAAAGAGGTGGCCAGTCATCGGACTGCCTGGGGGCACGCTGAACCGGGTGTGACTTGTGAGATCACCCTGCATGTTCAATTGCACTGGCCCAACGAACGCCGAGAGGTCTTCGATCTTCAGGCACAAACCCGTTCCATGGCGCCGGGTTATGGTGAGTTCAATGATGTGCTGAATGAACTGAAGTGGAACATTGCCCCGACCGTACAGCAGGCCATCATTCAAATCAGCACTCAGCTGCAAGCTCGCGCTGAGCTGGCAATGCGTCAAAGTCCTGCCGAAAGCTTGGCTCAGGAGAAACGCCTGCCAGCGGGAAACTTACCCCCCAGATTGTCAAACGAAGTCGATCCAGAACTAGAGGGTGCTGAGCCACTGCCACCAGCCTTGAACGCGGGTGAATAGCGGCGGATGGTCGACCGCATTTGGCATGGGACCCTGCGAGTACCCTCGATATTGATGTTCGACCGCCTGCTACTCCACGGGGAAATCGGCCCCACAGTGCTCCGGGTGAGTCACCATTCACGTCTCGCCCATGAACCAGATTGCACAGCGCGAGGCCGTGCAGTCGTGAATGACGGGGACTCGAAGAGGCGTGCGACCGAATTACCGGCAAGCATTCGTTGATTGATTTCTCATCCGCAGTTTGCCTAAAATAGCGGTTGATCGAAAACCATACTATTCAATTGGTTATATCCCGGATGGCAGTTGCCTCATCGGAGATGCGACGCTGGCGACCGGTGTGTGTTGTTTAACCTACCCTACAGGAGATACGGGTGGTTCTTCCGACCAGGTTGCGGGTTGCTGCTGCCCGCAACTTGGGGCTGTGTACTGACTGAAATGGGCCGACTCTTGCCACTCTTGACCAGGAACCTTGCCGCAGCAGCAGTGGCGCGTGCATTGGTCTTGTGGATGGTTGTATTGCCGGCAACCGCTGGTGCGTTTTTTCAGGAGCCTGCCGTCAAGGCCAAGGCGGAAGACGTCGAATACCTGTTGAAGGATTTCCCCAAGGGATGGCTTCATTTCTCTTCCGAGCCAGCCAGCCAGCTGGGGGCCACTTGGCAGATCCCGCGGGAGCAGGACGCCTCCAAAGATCCCAAGGACAAGGTGTTGATTTGCCTGGGCAAGCCGGATGGCTATATTCGGACCGAGAAAGAGTACGAGAATTTCGAACTGGGGCTCGAGTGGAAGTACCCCACCGATCCGAATGGCAACAGCGGGATCCTGTTGCATACAGTCGAGAAGGACATGATCTGGCCAAAGTCGATTCAAGTTCAATTGCATCGCCCCACCGCCGGGAGCGTTTTTCCAAGTAACGGTGCGAAAGTCGATAATCCCTTACCGGCAAAAGATCTGTCCGAACCTGTCGGCGAGTGGAACGAGTGTGTGATTACCTCGATTGAAGGGAAGATTTCTGTGACCTTAAATGGTCATAAAATCGGAGACGTGACGGGGTGCATGCCGCAGAAGGGGTGCGTTGGATTGCAGAGCGAAGGCTCGGAAATTCACTTCCGCAAAATCTGGATAAAACCGCTTGCTCCCCCGGAAAAGCGGATTTCTTCACGCAAGGTCAGTGCACGGCATAAGAAGTCGCCAGTCTGTCCTGGGGATTTGATTTACACGAATCTGCCTGATGGCGAACTGCTGTTTCTGACGCTGGCTGAAACTCATCGCACCAGGATTGAAGCCCAGCGGGGCTCACGTGCATTCCGCAAGTTTCAGCAGCACCGAGTGTCATCGTTGGCGATTCCCGGTCTGTCACCGTCCGCGGTTACTGAAAGCCCCTGCTTGCCGGCGAATCCTGCAAAGTAGCGGATTGCAGGGAGTGTGACTCTCCCTAGTCGTTCCCGTGTTTTCACACTTCAAGACCGAAGCGGCCGTGAGTGCACGTTGCGTCCCGTCATCGGTCACAGAATTGGCTTGCCAGCTTCGAGCTTATTGGATTTGGGGCTGAGACGCTTCCCCCAGTCGGCGCAGGAATTCCAGCGAGTAGATGCCCGTGTTGTGACCGTCGCTGAAGTCGATGTGGTAGGCGTAATTGCCGAGAGCCTGCATCTTCAGGCAACGCAGGGGCTGGGTCTCTTCGGGTTTCAGAACCTGGAACAATGCTGGTGGTTCTTCACGTTTGATCTTGCACGTTGCGCAGGGGCAAGCCTCACGCAGCTGGTGCCAGGATAGCCGATGAGTCACTCCGTCGTCCCATTGAATGGTCAAAGCTTGGGCGTCACCGCGTAAAGATTGAGGTGCAGGCATCGTGCTTAACGTGCTTTCTGAAAATGCTTTGTGTCGAATCATCCAGATTCCTGGAAGGCGGGCAAAACATTTTGACATATTTGGTTGTCAAAAGTGTTAGAAGTGCATAGAATCTGATTGTCAGCCGAGCCCCGCATAAGTTGTATGGGGGTGTTCGGGAGTAGAATTCTCGTGGAAGACTGCGGCAAATATGAGTCGCAAGATCGTTATATCGGATCGCTCGGCCCATGAAAACTGAGCTAGATCAGTCGGAACGCCAATTCCTGGAGCAGCTGCACCGCTTGGGAGCTGGTACGATTCAGGAGATCGGGGATGCGGTGGGTGTGACTGCGACAGCGGTACGCCAGCGTTTGACCCGTCTGCAGGATCTGGGGTACGTTGTTCGCGAGCTGGAACGAGTCGGTCGGGGACGTCCACATCATCGTTACCGTATCACCGATAAGGGGATACGGCAACTCGGTGATAACTACAGCGATCTCGCCATGATCCTGTGGCGCGAGATTCGCTCAATTAATGATCCCGAAGTTCGCCAGTTATTGCGACATCGGGTGCGGGATGCGTTGGTGGCTCGGTTCGGGAGTGTGGAAAAAATTCCCTCGGTCTGGGACCGATTGACGCATCTCAAATCGGAATTGTCTGACCGAGGTTATAGTGTCGAGGTCGAACAAGGCATCGGTTTGCCGATTTTGCGGGAAAATAATTGCCCCTTCCATGAGTTGGCCGAGGCCGATCGCGATATCTGCGAATTAGAACAGGATGTCTTCGAGCGGGTGCTCGGAGTGCCTGTCAAACTGAAAAAGTGCTGCCAGGACGAACACACCTGTTGTGAGTTCGAAATTGGTTAAAGTGTGACTATATAAGCTTTCAGCAGCAATTGATCTGAATTCCGACCACGGTTGAATCCGTCCGGAGGCGGCTGCTACAGTGGGCAGACTGAATTGTTCTGCTCTTAAGCTAAGGAAGATCATGACTTGGATTGAAGGCCGTTTTGAAGAGAACGTCATCACTACTTCGCTCGAACAGGCCATGAACTGGGCTCGTCAGTCGAGCATTTGGCCGATGACCTTCGGTTTGGCCTGCTGCGCGATCGAGATGATGGCGGCTGGGGCCAGCCGTTACGACCTGGATCGCTTCGGTGCCGGGGCGTTTCGGGCCACTCCGCGCCAGGCGGACTTGATGATTGTTGCCGGTACGGTCACCTACAAGATGGCGAGTCGCGTGCGACGTCTCTATGAGCAAATGCCCGATCCGAAGTACGTCATCGCCATGGGGGCCTGTACTGTCGGTGGTGGTCCCTACTTCAAGTACGGCTACCATGTTGTTAAGGGTGTCGATCTGGTCGTCCCTGTTGATGTCTACGTTCCCGGCTGCCCGCCGCGACCCGAGGCTCTGCTGGAAGGTCTGATGCGAATTCAGGACAAGATCAAGGCGAAGCGGATCGTCCGCGGGGCTGTGGATGTGCTGCCGGTGCCTCACCACAGCGGATGCGCTGGTGTGGGCGAAATGTTGCATGTGTAATTAAATCGTAGGTTTATTCAAAAAACGACCGGGCTTTAAAGCGTCAGGCTTTGCTGGCTGGTTGTCGAGGTTTCGAAAATTTCATGGCCAGTTTGCTGAAGATTGAGGATTTGCACGTCGCAGTGGATGACAAGCCGATTTTGAAAGGCGTCAATCTCGAACTGCGTCAGGGTGAAGTGCATGCGTTAATGGGTCCGAATGGCTCGGGCAAAAGCACGCTGGCCTATGCCCTGGCAGGTCATCCCAAGTACGAAATCACTGGCGGTTCCATCGAGATCGATGGAGCCAAGCTGAACGATCTCGATCCCAGCGAACGTGCCCGGTTGGGTATTTTCCTTGCCTTTCAATATCCGGTGACGATTCCGGGTGTGAAGGTGGCCGACTTCCTGCGTCATGCGGTAACCAATGTCCGCAATCCAGACCGTAAGGAAGGCGAAGGGCTCGTTCCGATGAAGGATTTCCGCAAGGAACTCCGCAGCCGGATGGAAGAGCTGGGCATGGACACCGACTTTGCCCGTCGTTATCTCAACGACGGCTTCTCGGGTGGTGAGAAGAAGCGGATGGAGATCCTGCAACTCGCCATGCTGAAGCCGAAGTTTGCTATTCTGGATGAGACTGACAGCGGTCTCGATAGCGATGCGGTGAAAGTAGTCAGCGAAGGTGTGGCGAAGCTATCTGGCCCGGAGATGGGCGTATTGATTATTACGCATCACGAACGCCTGCTGGAGTTCAATCACCCGCACCGGGTCCACGTGATGTTGTCGGGCCGAATTGTCGAGACCGGCGATGCGGCATTGGCCAAGGAACTGCACGATTCTGGCTATGCTGGGATTCGCGAGCGGCACCCGCAGATTGCTGCTGAAGAAACGGAAGTTGCCAAGGTTTAAGTGGAATGGCTAATCCTGGCCGTCTTCGTCGATTTCGCATACATCGTATTGTGCAATAACTTCGGTCGAGTACTGCGAGAAAACTGCCAACACATCAATGAACTTGTCAATCTTCGTGTCCTTCGTGACCTTCTGTTCGAATTTTTTACAGAAGGTCACGAAGAACACGAAGAGATGCCCGGTACAGCGTTGTTTGAAGTTCTGACTCGCCACATGGCTGAATCGTGATTTTTTAAACAAGAACGGACGACGGGCAGGAATGCCCATTCTACGTGAAGATTTATTGAGCCCCCCCTGCTACGAGAGAAACTCCCCCGACTTGAGTCGGTTACGAGTACAGCGTAGTTCCTATATTGGGTAATCCCATCATGGCCACAGATCTCAAAACATCCGCAGACGACGTTGGCGTTGGCGAATACCAATACGGCTTTCGTGATTCGACAGAAAATTATGTCTTTCACAGCCGCAAGGGTTTGGATAAAGCGATTGTCTCGCAAATTTCCGAGATGAAGAACGAGCCCGCCTGGATGCGGGAGTTCCGTCTCAGTGCACTCGAAGTCTTCTTCGAGAAGCCCATGCCCAATTGGGGTGGCGACTTGACGCACCTGGACTTCCAGGACATTTACTATTACGTCAAGGCCGCTCAGGGGCAGGAGAAGAGCTGGGACGATGTTCCGGAAGATATCCGCAAAACCTACGACCGCCTGGGCATCCCTGAAGCTGAAAAGAAATATCTTGCCGGCGTGAAGGCTCAATACGAGTCTGAAGTGGTCTACGGCAGTTTGCAGGAAGATTTGGCGAATAAGGGAGTCATCTTCACCGATACCGACTCGGCGATGCGTGATCATCCTGATCTGTTCCGCGAATACTTCGCGACGGTGATCCCCTCGGCTGACAACAAGTTTGCCGCCTTGAATTCGGCCGTCTGGTCGGGTGGTTCATTTATTTATGTGCCCCCGGGGGTCCAGATCGAGTTTCCGCTGCAGGCCTATTTCCGGATCAATTCCGAGAACATGGGCCAGTTCGAACGCACGTTGATTATCGTCGACGAAGGGGCTTCGGTGCACTACGTCGAAGGTTGCACCGCTCCCACATACAGCTCGGAAAGCCTGCACTCGGCCGTCGTGGAGATCATCGTTAAGAAGAACGCCCGATGTCGTTATACGACGATTCAGAACTGGTCTTCGAATGTTTATAACCTCGTGACCAAGCGGGCCATGGCTTACGGCGATTCGTTGATGGAATGGGTCGACGGCAACCTGGGATCGCGACTGACCATGAAGTATCCGGCCATCTATCTGATGGAACCGGGGGCACGTGGTGAGACCTTGTCGATTGCTTTTGCCGGCAAGGGCCAGCATCAGGACGCCGGTTCCAAAATGGTGCATTGTGCTCCGAATACTCGCAGTCGGGTGATCTCGAAGAGCATTTCGAAGTCCGGTGGCCGTGCCAGCTATCGTGGCCTGGTGAAGTTCAACAAGGGCTCAGAGAACAGCAAGTCGAATGTTGTCTGTGATGCCTTGATTCTCGATGCTCAGAGCCGCAGCGACACCTATCCGTACATCGAATCCGAAGAGAACAACGTCACGATCGAACACGAAGCCAGTGTTTCAAAGATCGGCGAAGAACAGCTCTTCTATCTGATGAGCCGTGGTTTGAGTGAAGAAGAGGCGTCGGCGATGATCGTCACCGGCTTCATCGAACCGCTCGTCAAAGAGTTGCCGATGGAATATGCGGTGGAAATGAACCGCCTCATCGAATTGCAGATGGAAGGCAGCGTCGGGTAGTTCGACACGCTGTTCGGAATATTTTTATCGAGTCTTGGCGAGCCGGGCGGCGTAAGCCCCCGGATTCTTCGCGACCTCGATGGGGATCACCAGAATCCGGGGGCTTACGCCGCCCGGCTCGCCAAGGATGTAAATCGCGGCCGTTAAGCGGTCGGGTGCCACTGGCTTTACCAGTGTATTGCGAGCCGAGAGTACACTCACACTGGCAGAGCCAGTGGCACCCGATTGAACAATCAATCTGAAGTTTTAAGTACCGACATGACATCGACTGCATTATCTCCCGTTTCTCCGAATGCTTCTGGCCTGGGTTTTGACCGTGCGGCGTTTGAAGCCTTTCTGGCGACTCGTGACGAACCGGGCTGGGTGAGCGATCAACGCCGCGTCGCGTTCGAGATTTATCAGGCTAAATTGGCTGATGAGCTCGATCCTGAAGAATGGAAGCGGGTGCAGTTGCGAGCGATGCAGCCGCAGCAGTTTGGCATTCGATCCAAGTCGACATTGAGTTCGGGTTTTTCGACGCTGTTGGAAGACAAGACGACGTTTGGCGGCTCGGTGGTGCAGGTTGATGGCTCGTGCAGGTCGTCACATCTTGACGAGAAGCTCGCGAAACAAGGGGTTTTGTTTGGTGATCTGGCCGATCTGGTACGTGAGCACCGGGATCTGATTGAGCCGCACTTGATGACCCGCGCGGTGCAGAGTGATCGCGATCGATTTTCGGCATGGCATGCCGCGTTTTGGACCGGCGGGACGGTGTTGTATGTTCCGCGTCGGGTATCCATCTCAGAGCCCCTGTATAGCCTGATGGGTCTCGCTCAAGCCCAGGCTGCTGACTTCGGTCATACTCTGGTGGTGCTGGAAGACGGCGCCTCGGCCACCTTGCTGGAAGAAACATGTTCGCTCACCGCGGATGTTCCCGGTCTGCATGTCGGAGCGATCGAGTTGCTCGTCGGGCAGGATGCTCATTTGCGGTTCGTACAGTTGCAGAACTGGAACGAGCAGACCTGGCATATTGCGCATCAATGTGGTCGTGTCGCGGCGAATGGAACTTTGCAGTGGACGGTCGGCGGACTTGGTTCGCGGCTGTCACACATTCATCAAGATGTGCATCTGGATGGACGTGGGGCCAGCGGCGAAGTGAATGGAGTTACCTTCGCGACCGGTAAGCAGATCCTGTCCTACTATACTCAACAGACGCATCACGCCGAGAATACCCGCAGCGATCTGCTGTATAAAGACGTGTTGCGTGATCGTGCTCGCGTGATCTGGCGCGGGATGATCCGCGTCGACAAGGAAGCCCAGAAAACAGACGGTTACCAGCGCAACGACAGCCTGATGCTCAGTCATACCGCCCGTGTGGATGCGATTCCGGGTTTGGAAATTGAAGCGGACGACGTGCGTTGCACGCACGGTGCGACCGCTGGTCAGGTGGATGCCGAACAGGTCTTCTATTGCATGTCTCGCGGGATCAAGGAATCTGAAGCGATGAACATGATCGTGGAGGGCTTCTTCCATCGGGTCTATGACCGAATTCCCGTGGAAGTCGTGCGCGAGACTTTAAGCCATGCGGTGGAACGCAAACTCGGGCTGGGACGTTCGGAGTAACGAGCGACGCTGATCGGTCCGCGATCAGCTGTGGTTGTCGTCACCAGGCGGATTGATATTCAAGCCGGAAACTCATTCAAACTCGCTGCTGTGAACGTGTCTGTTTGCAGTGTGAACAGCGACAAACTTTGCCAAGTGGTGTAATGTCCGAATTCCAAAAAGTAGCCACCGTCTCTGAGTTTCCGACCGAAGGTCGCTTGCTGACGTTCGTCGATGACCGTGCAGTGCTCGTGTTGCGAGTCGCTGATCAGTTTTACGCCATCGAAGATGTTTGTACGCATGACGGTCAACCGCTGACGGATGGGCCCGTGAATGGCTGTGAGATCACCTGTCCGCGTCATGGCGCACGATTCGACGTCGTAACCGGCAAGGCCCTGTGCATGCCCGCAACGTCACCGATTCCGCGATTCGCAGTCAAAGTGGAAGATGGCCAGATTTTCGTAGGACCTGAATTATGAGCGACGAAACTGCCCCCGTGGCGACAGATACTCCGGCCGCAACGCCTGTTGTTGCCGCAGAT
>CAZQUW010000094.1:0-7197 GCA_964596215.1 uncultured Planctomicrobium sp.
CCCTGCGCCAGCATTAACCGTGATCGACCGCAGTCTGTTCAAAGACTGCACTGCATAAGTTGAACCGTTGATGACGACGCGCAGCTGGCCGGAATCCTCAGGATTCTGCTCAACGATGATCGTCTCATCCGGGCTGGCAGGATTGACGTCCGCATTGATCGTCCACCGACCGGCGCTGAATGCCGACGACGCCGACAGCAACGCGCGATCTTCCAACGTTTCCGTCGGGAACGTGCATGCAATTGATGCCTGGTGACGTTTCTCGATTGATCGGGGGAACGTCCGTCGAATCCAGTTCATCCAGTCGAATTGCTGTAGTGTCATGTGAGCCAGGTTTTGAGGGACTTGTCTCAGTTTGGAAAGGTTTAGCTGAGGTTCGAAGTTGTTGATTTGGGTATGTTTTATCGACATTGACGGGTTCGCAATGGCGTCAAACTCCGCCGTACCGTACTTTTCGGAAGTCGCCGACCCAGATCGCCACCCCGAAAATTGCAGGAATGATATGAGCGAATTGTCCAGTGTCGATCAGTCGGCTGCAACCTTGAATTTCGACTTTTTCGCCCTGGGGCCTTTCGCTGTCGCGTCTTGTCAGTCGTCGTGCGTAGCGACCGAAAGGGGACTTATGCGCCGGTGGTTGGACGAATTTCAATGTCATCCAGTTCCGAATCGAAGCGAAACAGGGTGGCGAGATACGTTGCAGAGAACTAGATTGGGTTGAAGTTGTCGCGCAGGGCTTCGCAATTCTGGTACTTTCGGGGATCGCAGGATGTTCCGGCTAATGTTGGGTCTGGTCTTCGTGGTGGTGCTGCCGCTGTCTGCCGAGGAGGCTGTGCCTGCCAAACCCGCTTTGAAATATGATGCAGTCGAGCGTTACGCCGAGCAACAGATTGAAGGCTGGCGGGTCCTCGTCCATCGCGACCTGTTCGCGGTAAACCGGACCGAATTGCGCGAGCGAACCCTCAAACTGCTCGGCAACCACCTCTTTCGGATCACAACCATTGTTCCGGAGGCGGCCGTCATTCAATTGCGCAAGATTCCCATTTGGGTTGAGGTCGCGCATCCTAAGCACCCTTGTATGTGCTATCACCCTGACCCGGCCTGGTTGCAAGATAATGAGATGAATCCCGCCAAAGCCGGTGGGGTGGAACTGGCGAACTGCGAGAATTTTCTGAACTGGACCCGGGACCAGCCGTGGATGGTGCTGCATGAGATGGCCCATGGATACCACCATCAATATCTGCCGAAGGGTTTTGATAATCCGGAAGTCCTCGCCGTTTACCAGAGTGCGAAGCAGGCTGGTCTCTATGATTCCATTCTGCGGATCAGCGGGAAGAAGGAAAAAGCCTATGCGCTGAACAATCAACAGGAATACTTTGCCGAGCAGACCGAAGCCTTTTTCGGTACCAACGATTTCTTCCCCTTCGTCAAAGCGGAACTTCGCGAGCATGACCCGCAAATGCACGAACTGCTGGGCAAACTTTGGAAAATCAAATAGCGGATGACTTTGCCGGTCGGGGCAACGTAAGTATGCGTATGTTCTGATCGGGGGGCACGTGACCTGGACGCCGAGCGAATGACCAGGACGGAATGACGACGTCAGCCAGATCGCAATGGCCTTGCTGCTGGCAATTCCTGTCATGGATCAGTTGATCTGCGAGAAAGGCTCGTGGAATCCCGGGAGTTCGGATTGCAAGTCGTAGCGTGATTCTCATCGCGACATTCATCAAGCATCACCGCTTGCGCGACCACCGTTTCTCTTGCCAGAAGGTCGCTCAAATTGCACAATCTTTTAGATCTAAACCGTAGAGTCTCGACACCAATTTTCTGGTGGCGGATTCGAGGTTGCGTTCTCCCTGTTCGAACTTGAATCAGTCCTCACAAAAACCGGAAACGGAGCGCCTGTCATGGCAGATGCCAACGACATTCAACAGAATCAAAAAGAATTCCTGGCGCTGATGCCGTTGACGATTGCCCTGGCAGGCCTGCCCATCAGCGAATCCGGCCGCTATTACACTGAAGAGCAAATCGAAACCCGCGCCTTCGCGATTCGCAATGCGTACAAGGTGGCCCGGCAGGTGTTCCGCGAATGTGTGATGAAATAGCCTCGACCGGGCGGCGAAGAAGGAATGGCCTGGGACGGGTCTCCTGGCCCGTCCGTGCAGCGAATCGAACCTGGCCGATTCTTCTCGCGGTTGGTGGCCTTCCGTCAACGAGCGATTCGCATCGACAGCCGCGCAGGCGGAAGGCCATATTATTTCGAACCGTGCCCGCCTGAAAGATCCGTCTGTGCGTTGAGCTCTGCTGGAACGTGGAAATTCTTGTCGGCCGGGAATGCACAGGACGAGGGGACGGACGGGCTTGGAGACCCGCCCGCGGCACCACGATCTCTCACGTTGCACATTGAATCCAGTTTCCGCTGAAACCAAAGTGGGTGTGAGCGCGGTATCACCTCTGTAGGACGGGATGTCTCCGTGATCGGACCAGAGGTGGAACTTGTCGAACGGTGCCTGGCGGGCGATGCTGTCGCTGCGCGCCGCTTCGTCGAGACATTTCAAGGGGCGATCTTCGGGTTGTGCTGCCGCATGGTGGGACAGCGGGAAGATGCGGAAGATATTACTCAGGAAGTGTTTACGCGAGCGTTTCGCAGTCTTGCCGGGTGGGACAAGCTACGTCCGCTGAAGCCCTGGCTGTTGATGATTGCCGCTAACTGCTGCCGGACTGCCTTGTCCAAACGATCCCGCACCCCGACCTCGAATGAAATCCTGAATGAACTGCCGGGTAGACCGGAAGCGACACCTGATACAGATTTTTCGGAAGCTGTGCAGCGGGCTTTGGCCACCTTGCGCGAAGACCACCGCACCTGCTTTATCTTATTTTACGAACAAGAGTTAAGTGTCGCTCAGATCAGCCAGACCTTGGGGTGCCCGGAAGGGACCGTCAAGACTTGGTTGCATCGGGCTCGCCGTGATATTGCCGATATGTTACGAAATCTGGGGTTCGATCAGCGCACGGAATAGTTTTGGTCCAGTCCGCGAAGCACAAATGAGTGTTCCTATGGAATGTCTTGAATTCGAAACGCTCTTGCAGCAGCGGTTGGACGAACGACTCGTTCCCGACTGCCCCGAGTTGCACAGCCATGCTGCGGCGTGTCCGGCTTGCGCACTTCTGTTGTCAGACGCCATCCTGCTGGAGATGGGTGTTGCCGCCTGGCGGATGCAGCTGCCTGTGGCTCCCCACGATCTCACGTCCCGGATTACCGACCAAGTCCTGAACATCATTCGTACTGAGCAACGTACTGAGCAACCCAGGCTGCAGTCAGAAGTCCAGGTTCGCCCCGAGCCAGCTCAATCCACCGCCCCTTCAACCTGGCAGACGTGGGCCGTACTGGCAGCGACCGTCGCTGCCGTCTGGCTGGTATTTGCCGGTTCGATCACGCATCCGCCTGCAGGTCGTCGGGTTGCCGCCACGCTGACGCCTGCCCCGCGTTCGCAACCGAGGGCCGATCTCGGTTCCGTACTGATCTCGGCCGAGGGGGCTTACTCGCAGTTGGCGAATGAGTCCCTGGCAGCGGCCCAGGATTTCGCGTTGTTGTGGCCCGCCAGTAGTGCCTCGGCAACCGCTCAGCCGCCGTCAGCCGGTCCCCCTGGCCCGGGGGCCGAATGGAGTCCCACATTGTCTAACGAGTTGGCACCGATTGGTCATTCCGTCGAAGATGCCTGGAATTTCTTGCGGCGGGCCGTACCCCAGGTCCAGAAGTCGTCGACGTAAAGCACCTGCCGCTCGGTCAATGGATTTGCGCCCCGCGCCTCGGATCAGCTGACATGGCGTGCCGGGGATAAGGGGTTTGGGCGAGCATCAAAGCAACGAGGTTCTCCTTGTATGGAATCCAGATGAATTCGATCAGTAATCAATTCGCGAGGCAACGGGTATCCGAACACCGCAACCTCGGCACAGCTCATCCGGCTCTCCACGCGAAGGTGACTCCATCTTCGATTTTGGTCCGCGGTCTGCTGAAACCGTTCTGGATGAAGTTGTGCGTTCTGGCCTGCTCGTTTGGGCTGTTCCTCGGCCAGCAATCCGTCGCGGCCGCAGAACCGCGTCGCGAGTTGTGGCAGCTGGTCCCCAAGGATGTTGGCCTGGCCATCGAAGCTCGTGGCTTGTCCGAGCAAACTCGGGAGTTTATCGCTTCAGAGCTGTTCCGCCGTATTCAACGGCACCCGGCCTGGCAGCAAGTCTTGCAGAGCAACGAGGTCAAGGAACTGCAGGAACTCCACCAGACGGTGCGCGATGTCACCCAGCAATCGCTGCTCAGCTGGCTCGAGAAACTGGCCGGGCACGAAGCGCTGCTGAGCATTACGCCGCGGGCTGCAGGACGGCCTCGCTCGGTGTTGCTGTTGCGATTGAAGAAACCTGCTGATTTGCCAGTGATTCTCGAGGCTTGGGAGCAACTTGAGCCACGCACTGAATCCCGGTTTGAGCACGCGGGGCAGGCCTATTTCAGCCGCACCAAACCGGGCCCTGCCGGGGATCCCCTGTTCTACTCATTGATCGAGGACGTGCTCGTCGTGAGTGATCGCGCCGAATCGTTAATCCCCGTCCTGGACCTGGCCCGTGAACCCGGGAACCAGGGCTCGGTGCACGTGGAAGCCAACTTTCAACAGACCATGCAGGCGTTGAACCCGGCGGCCGTCATCCGCGTGTTTATCCAGCCCGCGATTTGGGATTCTGGACGAGAAACACGCGGAACTGCAACGCAGGATGTTGTCGAACGCCTGATCCAGCGAGCCTGGGCACGCTGCCAGGGAATCGGGATCGGAGTCCGGCAGGAATCGGGGCTGGTGACCGAGATCATCGCCCGATCGGATGACCTGCCGCAGAACTCATTCTGGATGAAGCTGGTCGCCAAGACCTCGGGGGCTCCCGCCTTTCTGGCCAACGTCCCCAAGACGGCGCTGCTGGCTTTTGCGGGTCGCCACGATCTGGCGGACGTGACCGATTGGGCGTTGTCTCAGATTCCCCCGGACGGGCTCAAAAAACTGAAGAGCAGCCGCCAGGTGATCAATGGGTTTCTATTGGGAAACGACTTGTTAACCGATCTGTTGCCCCAGTTGCCGGTCGACTTTGGGGGCTATGTCGTGCCGCGTGAGGATCTCGACCTGTCGGCAGTGCCGGTGGATGGGTTGCTCGCGGTGGCACTCCCCCCTGTCGCTGCGGGAGACCCCGCGAGTAATGCCCCCGGAGCGAAGCCACCGGTGCGGAACTCGGTCGATAACGCGTTGCGCACTTCGCTGAGTTTACTGACGGCGTTCCACAATGCGACGTCCGCCAGGGAAGCCATGATCGAGCAGGTAGAACAGCAAGGGGTCACCGTGCATTGGATTGACAGCCTGGGACCGATCCAGCCCGCGTATGCGATGGCGCCCGATTATCTGCTGATTGCCAGTTCCCCCAAGTTGATCCGCGATTTTCTCAGCCAGTCACCTTCCAATACTTGGGGGGCCGATGATCGCTTGAAGAAACTGCAGTCGACGTGCTTCGCCGATGCCAGCCAGATTGTGGCCTTGCATGGTCGGCTGCTGGGGGACGTCATTCGCGAACGCCGCGAATTCCTCTTGAAACAATTGGAAGCCTTTCACAAGCTGAAGCCGGAAGAAGCCGGAAAACGCCTGGACCGGATGCTGGAATGGGTTCAGCTGAGTGATGCGGTGGTGATTGCGAGTTCGCTCCATTCCGATCACTTGAAGGTGGTCCTGGTCATCGCTGTTGCGGGGAGCGAACCTTAACGAAATTGAGACTTGATATGGAGAACATGCTGCTCCATCCGCGTGAGGTGGAATACCACACGCAGGAAACGGGCCTCGGGATCTGGAAGCGGTTCCTGTACGCCGACGGCAAGATGTTCGCCGAGTTTCAATCGCACGGGACGCTGTTTGGTGTGCCGTGGTTGCACATTACGTGGGGCCGCAGCCCTGAAACCATGCGGAGCGTGACGGCCCGGGGGGTGATTGCCATTGGTCGGTTTGCATTCGGCGGGCTGGCTGTCGGCCAGGTCTCCGGCGGAGTCATCGCGATCGGGCAACTTGGAATTGGTTTGCTGTTTGGTCTGGGCCAGGCCACCAGCGGTTTTGTTGCCATCGGCCAATTGGCCATCGGCGGACTGGCCGGAATTGGTCAGTTCTCCTGCGGCCACATGGCGATCGGCCAGATTTCTATGGGAGTTTTTGTGATGGCGCAATTTGGCTGGGGAGATCATGTCTGGGATATGCGGCAGGCCGACCCGCTGGCGGTGCAGTTTTTCCGCCAGTTGCTGTTCAAGTAGATGAAATTGTGCTGTGCGCAACCCAATTGAAGTGGTAGTCTGAAGGGCGTGGATGGCATTCGCGATGGGAAGCTGTCCCTGTTCCAGACCTCCAAAGTCGTACACAAAACGTCCTCATCATGCGACATCGCCTCTGGCCGACATGTTTGATGCTGTTCAGCGCGACGCTGCTGTACGCGCAGGATCGCGTCGTCCAGCAGCCGGTCATTCGTCAGTTTGGCGTGGGGACTGCAGTTTCTGTCCCCGACCGTGGCCGAGCTTATCTCGGGGGCGTCAGCCGGGGGGCGACCAGTATAAAACGCTTCGGCGGTCCCTTCCGAAGTGGCACAAGTAGCGGTCGCGAATTCTCGAACTCATCGCAGTCAGTCTCGGTCTATATCCATGACTTCGAAGCCATGGATGCCGCGTTGCTGCGTGCCGCAGAAGCGTCGGCCACCAGGAACCAGCCCGCCGGGCAGATCAGCCCGCGGGCCGCTGCGGCGTGGGACAGCCTGCGAACCAGGCCACCCGGCCGCCGTTAGAGGACCCGCTCACCGTTCGCCGAGGACGGCGACGCTTCGAAATGAACGTGTCGCGGGTGCGCCCCGGGATTCTCCATTCGCCGCTTGGGTGCGAAAACAGAAAACCCCGGGTTGAGACCGAGCTCAAACCGGGGTTTCTGAAGAATCATGTCGAGGCGTCCAGTGACGACTTCGTGAGTGATCCCATTGATTAGAGCTTGAACTTCGCTACGGGAGCCTTGATGGTCACCGGGGCGGGATCCTTGCCGTCCACCTTGACCATGAACTTGCGTTCGATATATCCGGCGCTCTCTTGCCAGACAACGAATTCGTGATTTCCGGGGGGCAAGCCGGCGATGCTGAATTTACCTTCGGCAT
>CAZQUW010000094.1:7297-22324 GCA_964596215.1 uncultured Planctomicrobium sp.
ACGAATTCGTGATTTCCGGGGGGCAAGCCGGCGATGCTGAATTTACCTTCGGCATCGGTGACGGCAGCGTACGGGTGGTCGAGGACCAGCCACCAGGCGGTCATCCACGGGTGGATGTCGCACTTCACTTGCATCGGCAGGCTCTCGACGACCTTCGGTGTCACCGGCACGCCGGTCCGTTCTTTGGCCTTAATTGCCGAGTTGAACGGATTGTTACGCACGGGGTAGGTGTGCGTGTTGTGGCCGACCGGATCGTCGGACAGTACTTCCACAGTCTGATCGATGCGGACCAGCAGGGCGTGCGGCAGGAACTGGCAGCCCTTCTGGTCGAACGTCACCTTGGATTCCTTCGACTTTTTCAGCGCCGCAGGCATATTGGCGGGCGCCTTCTTGAGGTAAATGAAGACATTGGCCAATCCCTTCGATTTTTCATTGACGACCAGCTTTTCGTTGGGTACGGATTTGACTCCGCAAGCCTTCAAATCAGCCGCCTTGGGATCGGCATCTGTCGTTGCCGGCTCCAGCTTGGGGATCGCGCCGTCGAGTACAACTTGACCACTGAAGGTGGCACCGGCTGCATCGGCAGCCCAAGCGACTGACGGAGCGCCGGGACCGCTTTGGGACAAGAGTGCTGCCCCGGCGATGACGCTGCACAACAACAATAAGGTGAGGGTCCAATTCAAACTTTTCATGTTCCACAATCTCCTATACATGACATTGCATAGCCGCCGGCACACAGAATCTCAGCAGCGGCCTGACGACTCGCCATACCAAACGCCAAGACGACCTGTGACAAAATCACCACCAGCGGGACCGATTTCCGTTGGCGACGGCTAAGTTCACAACTTCATTCTAGTTGTCGCGACGAGGATGGACAATCCGGCGGCCATCTGGTTTACCGATCCTGTCTGCCTTCCGCTGCTGTAACTCAGCAGAATTGAACGTACAGCGAATCATCGTCCGCACTCATCTCAGCCTGCCCCATTCTGCCCCCGCGCGACTCCCCTGCAGGCGCTGGCAGTCGACTGGACTCAAAACGAACCCCGTGGAACGGAGAGCGGAGGAGAGTTACAATCCCCGCCATTGCCGAAATTTCCCGGCTGGAACTTAACTTTCGCTGGGAAATCTTGAATCTAAGAGTTTGAATTGCCCCAGACGATCGGCCCCCGCTGCTGATGTTGTACGGAGCCCGTAATCAGTCCTGTGCCTGAGAGAGAATTGTTGACATGACAGAATCTGCCCGCGTTTTGGTCCTGGGAGGCTTCGGCTGTATTGGAGTGCAGACGGTGAAGTGGCTGCTGGCCAACACCGGTGCCACCGTCGTGGCCGGTGGTCGAGAAGTCAGTACCGAACGCACGCAACGTCTCTTTGAGGATGTCGATCGTTCACGATTGCAACCGGTCAGTATCGACATCCGCGACCAGCGGCAGTTGGAAGAGACGCTGACTGCGAACGACATCACGCATGTCATCCATCTCGCTGCCCTGCAAACCCCCGACTGCAATGCACATCGCGATCTGGGCCTGCAGATCAACCTGGCGGGAACCCAGAACCTGATCGAGGCCATCAAAGCTCGCCGGCCCGGGCTGCAGCGTTTTGTGTTTGCCAGTTCCATCGCCGTCTATGGCCCGCGCAGCTCTTACCCGGGCTCCAAAGTTCCCGTGCTCGCCGAACCCGCTCCCGTCAATGTTTACGGAGCATGGAAGCTGGCTGGTGAGCAGATCTCGCGGTTGTTCTCTGCGGAAACGGGGATCCCGACGGTCAGCCTGCGACCCGGTGTGCTGTTCGGCCCGGGCCGCGATGCCGGGCTGACTGCGGCCGCGACCACGGCGATGAAGCATGTCGCTCTGGGAATGCCGTACGAAATTCCGTTTCGCAGTCGCCAGGACTATCTATACGCGCCGGACGTTGGCGCGGCGTTTGGCCAGGCGGCCATGGCACCTTTCGCGGGCTATGGCGTGTTCACGCTCCCCAGTCATACGGTTGATACCGCTGAAATCATCGCCACGCTAAGCCAGGCAGCGATTGAAACCGGATTGGCGGCCAACTTCGGCATCACCGCCGGTACCGCAGAAGTGCCGTTCATCTGCGACCTCGAATATCAGCCTTTCCTCAACGCCTTCCCGCTGGCACCCCATACGCCACTGGCCCAGGCCATTCAGGAATCGCTGCAAGTCTTCAAACGGCAGAAAGAACGGGGCTGGTTGAAAGCGTAGAGCGTGATTCCAGACGTCTTTCGATTCCCGAAGGCATTCGAAGAGGAATCGCCCGGCGAATGGACTCGCGGTCTGGGTACGCCTGCGGGAAGGTTGATCGAACAGCGTGTCTTCTGTGGCTGCGCCGTGTAGACTGAGCGCTATTGAAACAGAGGACAAGTATGTGCGGCCGATTCCATCTCAAGTCAAACCTCAGCCAGATCGCTGAGCATTTCGGGGTCGCGCGGGGGCTCACGGAACCGTGGACGCCTCGCTATAACATCGCACCAATGCAGCCCGTGCTGTGCATTCGCGAGACTGATCAGCGAGAGTTTTTCACCCCCACTTGGGGCTTGATTCCCTCCTGGTCTGCGGACGCCAAGATTGCCACGTCCTGCATCAATGCCCGCGCCGAATCGGTCGATACCAGGCCCGCCTTCCAGAGTGCTTTCAGGTTCAGGCGCTGCCTGGTCGTGGCAGACGGGTTCTATGAATGGAGAATGGGAGACAGGGTGCCGCACACCATCTCCCTTAAGTCCGGGGAGCCCATGGCCATGGCCGGCCTGTGGGAAACCTGGGAATCACCCGACGGTCCGATCGAAACCTGCACCATCTGCACGACCAACGCGAACTCTCTCGTCAGGCCGCTGCATAACAGAATGCCGTTGATTCTGCCGCGCGAGTCAATCGACCTCTGGTTGAATCCCAAGATCACGGACGCCAAAAAGATCAAACCCCTGTTACAACAGTGTCCGAGCCAGGCGCTGCAGTGCTGGGCGGTCGGCAAAGCGGTCGACAACGTGAAGAACCAGGGACCGCAATTGATCGACCCTATTGATCAGCCGCGGACGCTGAAGTTTGATTGAGGGGATTGCCGAAGTGGATGCGGCAAGGCGGCCTGTCTTCCCTGCGACCTCGCCACGGCGGATTGCGGACGAACGGTGCCTGGGAGATCGAAGTCGTGGAAATAGTCGAGGACCGCTTCTCTCCGGTCGAATTTGAAGAAGACCGAATCAACAGGACTTTCATAGATTCGGTGACAGCCCCGGACGCGGTGCGCGGAAGTTTTGTAAGTAATTGACTGTATAGGAGTTGTGTTCTCGTGACAGGATGTCTCCACGGCCGCTTGTGACCGTCAGAAGATTTTAATATGATGAATTGTTTATGTAAAATGCGAACAATATGCTAGAGTGCAGAGAGTGTTGAGATCGGGCCGTAATTATTTCTTGGTTTGTTGAAGGAGAGTGTAGTGACGAAAAAACGTGGTTTTACCCTGATCGAGTTGTTGGTGGTCATCGCGATCATCGCGGTGTTGATCGCCCTGTTGCTGCCGGCGGTGCAGCAGGCGCGCGAAGCCGCACGACGGAGTCAGTGCAAGAACAATCTCAAGCAGATCGGCCTGGCCCTGCACAACTATCATGATACGTTGCTGGTGTTGCCCCCCGGAAATGCGACGTGCAACCCGTGTCTGGGGTATGCGGGTTGGGCCAACCAGGGCAACTCGGGTCACAATTTTCATGCCGGTATTCTGCCCTACATTGATCAGGCTCCTCTGTACAATCAGATGAACTGGAGGATCGGGTACGATTATGACAACACGGCCGGGGACCCCGTGCATGCCGCCGCCATCAAAACGGTTTTGGCCGTGTATATGTGCCCGTCTTCGACCACCGCTTCGTTCTCCACCTACGGGGGAAGCATGACGCAGGCCGTGGCGCAGTATGTAGGCATTGCCGGGACGACACCCAACACCCGCGCGACTTCCGGTTCGTTCTTTAAGAACAGCCGGGTTTCGATTGCCAAGATGACCGACGGCACCTCGAATACACTGATGGTCGGAGAATATTCGGGATTGGCCAAGGGGCCGTCCGGAGTTCCCCAAACCGCCACTGGCGCCGTTGCCGTCTCCGAAGCGTCGGTATGGTATGGAGTCCAGGATGAACCGGGCGGAAATTACGCGGGCGGCGCCTATCGCACCGTCCTCTATGCACCAAACATCGCGTACGGTGCCTATGCCACAAGTGAAAGCAACCAATCCTTGAAAAGCCAGCATGTGGGCGGAGTCCACGGACTGATGGCGGACGGAGCCGTCCGATTCATCAGCGACAATGTGAATCTCGCCACGCTGTTTGCTCTGTCAGACATTGCCGACGGCGCTGTGATCGGCGAATACTAACCGTCGCAGACAATCAGAGAGACCCATACCCCAGGGCCTGCCCATGCCGGCCCTGGGGTTGCTGTTATTAACTGGATCAATCACGGACCCGATCGCTGTCAATTTCTTCGGCTCGGAGACCTGGTTCCAGTTTCCCTGAATTATGCTCACCATCCGATAAGAGGATTATTGATTTCCATGAGACGACGACTTGAGCTGATGTTGAGTTTTGGTGTGGTGCTGGGGTCAATCGTCGGCTGTGGTGGTGCCCCCGATGGCCCGGTACGCAATTACGCGGACGTCACCGGCAAGGTCTCGTATAAGGGCGTCCCGCTGAAAATGGGAACAGTCATGTTTCAGCCCGCCTCAGGCCCATTTGCCAGTGGTGAGATTCAGCCCGACGGCACATATCGTCTGAAAGGCGAGATCGGCCCCAATACCGTGACAATCATCAGCCGCGACGCCCCCCCAGCCAATCTGCCGACTGATCCAGTTCAGCGAAATTCGATCGCCCCCCCGAAAAGTCATATTCCCGAATTCTACGGCGATCGCCGATCCGGCCTGAAATTCGACGTCCAGAAACAGGGCAATCAGGCCGACTTCGATTTGAAGTAAGGCGATTAGCAGCGACCGTACTTCACGGCGTCTCGAATCCACCAATCATGTGCGCGAGGAAGTCTCAGCGTGTGGGCGAACTCGCGTGGCACACATTGGTGCAGAGCCCGAGATTATCACGGGAAACCGAGCCGGCAGAAGAAGTTCCCGTTCCAAGCCGTCGCGGCTTGGTTGGTTGGCTGGCTGGCATGAGTCCCGTAGCCCTGAAACGGCTACCTGCAGACAGCCACCGCGCACTTCGAACAGGAAGTCACCGAGCCGTGCAGCGCGCTGCAAAATGCGCTGCAGTACATGTCAATGAGCACTGAAGCGGGATCGCAATCAGGATCCCAAAGAGTCGATATTACCAGCGTAATCGACTCGGTGTGATGCTGTGTGAATTGAGTTCAGTGGGCGGCACAGGACTCGAACCTGTAACCCCCTCGGTGTAAGCGAGGTGCGCTAACCAATTGCGCCAGCCGCCCTTTGGATCGCGGTGCGTTGTGCGATACCAGTGGGCTCAATGTAGGCAGGTTGAGCCCGTCTGTCAAACCGATGCTGGTCGATTATGTTCCGCTGTGCGAGCCAAACGTTCAAGCTGGCCGGATCTTCGGCTTCGACTGCCTGTCTAAATTGTCCGGGATCAAGGTGTTTGGGGCTGTCGCGGCTGGAGAAAGGCTGAAATTCGGCCATATGGGGGCTCGGTGACGACTGTGCTGATGGTTGACAGAAAATGGAACGAAAGCTGCACAAGGGCGGGGAGAGTCAGGGACTTCCTGCTCACTCAGGTTGCAAAGTCACCGTAACCGGTTAACTCGGGGCTGAATTGCAACTTGCAGTGGTCGTTTGAGTTCCTATACTGCGCTACAAAGCACTATCAGGGGGAGGGTTACGGCCACGATTGATGGACTGTTGGTGCGCCGTGGGCCGATACAATACCGTGCGCAGCCAGAAGTCAAACTTCGTGGCCGCGTGGAGACTTTCCCCAGCAGTCAATCGTTGAACCTATAATGCTTGGAAATCGGCGGGCCCGGGCGGTCATCGCCACCACTTCCGGTTAAGGAGTGATCTGTGTCACGAACCTCTGGCTTATTTATCTGCGGCGTGGCTGCCATGTTATTGGCAGGGAGCACGGTCCCCGTTCAGGCACAAAGCAAGGCGGTCCCGATCAATGTCGTGCACGCCGGAATCGATCGGCTCTACGCGGATCTGGATTATGTGTTTGGGCTGGCCAATGAACCTGAGCAGCTTAAAAGTCTGAAAGAGACGTTGGACGTCTTCTTCGTCGGTGTCGATCCGAAGGTGCCGGCGGTCGTCCAGGTTTATGTCCGCAAGGGGAAGTTCAATCAAGTCCTGTTTGCTCCGACCACGCCACCAGCCAAGGATTTTCGCAACAATATCCGTGCGCTGGGAATTAAGCAGAATACACTCGGGCCGGGACTGTATGGCTTGAAAGTGCTCTTTATCGGGTTCCTGAAGGAAGGTGGTAATGTCAGCATTATCGCCGAAGATCGAGCCGATCTCGTTCCGCTGAAGGGCGGGAATGTGGCCTTCAAGACGGCTCTCGATCCCAAGGACCATGACTTCATGGCCAGCATCGAGAACGGCGCGGACCAGATTAAGGATCGCGCCAGTGCCATCGAAGAGGTGCGGAAGCAAGTCCTGCCCGGTATGAAGCAGTTGAAGGCGGAAACGCCAGCACGTTTCGGACTGCGAAAATTGACGATCGACCAGCAACTGACCGAGCTCAAGCAGGCCTACAGTGAAGCGTCGAAGATCACCTCGACTGCCAATCTGGACCCCAAGGCCAAGACGTTTGTTTCGACCAGCGAACTGACGGCTTTGCCGGATACGGAACTGGCGAAGAGCCTGGAAGAACTGGCCAAGACCTCCAGCCATTTTGCCAACATTCCTCGCAGCACGACGGAACCACTGAGTGCGGCCATCAATCTGAAGCTCGATGCCTTGCGGCAGAAGCATGTGAAGGCCTTCCTGAAGGAAGCCCGCCCGATCATGCAGAGCGAATTGAAAACGGCTTCGAGCTACTCCGAGAAGTCCAAGGACTATATCTCGCTGAGCATGGATATTGTGTTTGATGTGCTGGAGAAGGGGGCCGAGGATGGGGTGTTCGATTCGTTCGTGAATGTCCACAAGAATGAATCGGGGCTGCATACCATGATCGGCGGCACGAAGGTTGACGGGGCGATTGTCAAAGCGGGTCTCGAAAAGCTGAAAGAAAAAGCCAAGGTCGAGATGGATGCCGGCAAGATTGGTGACGTGGAATTACACAAGGTCACCCTGCCCGACGATATGGAAGAGCTCCACGAAGTTTACGGCAAGGAACTCGTGTTGGTCCTCGGTACCAGCCCGACCGCGGTCTGGTACGCGATGGGTGAGCAAGCCGAAGACAAGCTGAAGGAAGCGATCGAGAAAGTCGGGCAACCGGCACCGGCGACCGACAATGTCGTCGTGTTCGTGCATGCCAAGGCGTTGCTGTGGTTCCAGCTGTGGGACGCGCATCGCACCAAGCATAAGACGGGCAGTCCGGACGACCGCAAGATCGCCCTCGACATCTTCAAGAAGGGGGCTGACAGCTTTGAGCTGAAGATCGAAAAGGTCGAGCAAACCTTGAAGGGGACGCTGGTCTTCAATGAAGGCTTGCTCCATTACTTCGGCAAGGTCGCCGCGAAGTTTGTCAAAGAGAACTTCGAGAACTAAGTGGTAGGGAACGGCGGATGCCGTTTCGCCTGTTACATAAAAACGCCGCGTCAGCCGGGGATCGCACCCGATTGACGCGGCTTTGTTTTTTGATGTTAGAGGGCAGTCTGCGGTCGGTCGTTACGCCTGTGTTGAGATGATCTGCGAGTCGTGGAAATACGTTAAATCTGGTGCGGAAGTAACGTGTTTTGACATTCGAAAGCGGGATTGACCTGTTTCAAGTCTCGCTGTATAACCCCCACTCACTTCCCCTCACATTTCGCGATCCCCTCCTCGGCCGTCCGCGCCGAAATACCCTCGCTATACCTATCGTTTTCAGGGCCGCCCCTTCCGGGTTGTTTGTATTCAGGGATGAATTCCATGCGCAAGGCATTGTGGCTGTTGGCCGTACTCGGTGTCGTCGGTTGCTCGTCAGGTAAGAAGCCTGAGCAGGCTGCTACAGCCCCGGCGGCGACGCCTGCTGCGGCTGCCGCGCCCGCCAACGTCGTTCAGACGTCGGTCGCCGGCGTGACCGCGGAGACCAAACCGTTGATCGAGCAGGCCACGCAGTTGATCATGAAGCGGGATTTCGGCAAAGCTTTTGAGCAGCTGAATGCTGCGATCAAAGTTGATTCGAAGTGTGCCGCCGCTTACTTCATGCGGGCGGGGATCTTCGCCGATGCGGGACAGAATTCCCGATCGCTAACGGACTTCAATGCGGCAATTGAACTCGAACCGAAGAACGCCGACTTTCGGAATTCACGCGGTTTCTTCTTCCTGACGCGGCAGCAATATCCGGCTGCCGTGAAAGATTTCAGTGCAGCGATCAAGTTGAATCCCATGCATGCCCAGGCCTGCAATAATCGCGGGCTGGCGAATGTGGCCCAGGGTCAGTTCAAGGAAGCGGTCGCCGACTTCACGGAAGCGTTGAAGCTCGGCCCCCAGAACTTTGATGCTTACAACAATCGCGGATTCGCTTACTTCCAGGCGGGTGATTTGGAAAAAGCCCTGACCGATTTCAACTCGGCCATTCGACTCAATCCCGAGTACTTGAATGCCTATAACAATCGCGGCCTGCTGTTCTTCAAAGCCGAAAAATATGCCGAAGCGGCCGCGGAGTTCACGGAGGCGATTGCCCGTGACAAGATGAATGCGAAGTACTACCGGCACCGTCGCGAATCCTACCTGAAGGCTGGAATGGCCGACGAAGCCCGCGTTGATCTGGTCAAGATTAACTGGCTGCAGGAACTGGCCCGCCTCAATCAGATTGCGACGCGGACTCCCAAGGACGCGGCCGTCTGGGTCCAGCGCGCCAACCATCTGGTGGCCGGCGATGAATTCGAAACGGCCTCAAAAGACTTCGGGACTGCCCTGAAGCTGGATCAGAAGTTGGCAGCGGCGCATGTCGGGCTGGCCCAACTCCATTTGAAACAAGGCAAGGCCGAGCAGGCGCTGGCGGAATGTGAACTCGCGGCCAAACTGGGAGCCGTTTCAGAAGTCGCGTCGATTCAAGGTGATATCTATCTGAAGTTGAACAAGTTCGACGAGGCGATTGGGGCGTATGAGAATGCCCAACGCTTCGACGCCAAGGTTGCCGAGGCCTATTTGCTGCGTTCCAAGGAACGTAAGGCCAAGGGCCAGGCCGCAGCCGCTGATGAAGATTTCCGCCAGGCGGTGGCGCTCGACCCCAGCCTGGAAGGTGCCCGTCAGTAGTCCTTGGTTCGCCGCCATCCAGGGCGATCCCGCTGAATGCAAGCCGCAGGGTTGCGTCAGGGCGAGACTGAATCGGATTTCCGACCTCGCCGTCGCAGTTGCCTGCCCTGCCCCAAACCGTCAGTTCTGCCAGTCAGTTCCCACCTCACCGCAGGCAGCCCGTTTCCGGAACCTGTTTGCGGCCCCACTTCGCCCGTCACAATCCCCTTCCCTTCCGACTTGATGTGTTCCGGTTTGGCCGGCAATCGCAGCGGTGTAAGTGTCGTTAATCAAACGATGCTGAGCCCCGCGTGCTGAATGTCTGGGCCAGACTGCGATAAGGATTCGGCCATGGCCTTCTTGATTGCAATGGGCTGCCTCAGGAGTCGTCGAGGTCCGGTGCTGGTCCTGTGTGTGCCGGTGATCCTGGCACTGGTGATGAGTTTCTCGGGGCCGCAACCCCAGACCCTGGCCAATGTTCCCGAACTGCCCGGGCTGGCGTTCGACCAATACCTGGTGGACTTGCGCGAAGTCGCGCCGACTGAGGAGATCTTCGGGTACTTCGGATTCAAGAACACCAGCTCGCATACGGTGACGATCACCTCGCTGGAGCCCAGCTGCGGGTGTATGTTGCCGCAGTTGAAGAAGAAGGTTTACAACCCTGGCGAGAGCGGCGAGTTTCTGTTGCGAATCAAGACGGCCATGCAGCGGCCGGGGCTGAAAGAGTTCTTCGTCAAGGTGCATTACACCGACTCGCAGCCGCGGACCCGGGATGTATTTTTGCGGGCGGTGTTCCCGCAGGAACAAATCTATGTGCGGCCGATGTCGCTGACCTTTCATCAGCTTGGAACCTCGCCGGTCGATCAGGAAATTATCGTGACCGATCTGCGAAAGACGCCGGCGGAAATCATCGGCGTGGAATCCTCATCGGACTTTATCAACGTGGAAGTGCTGAAGACGACCACCACGAAAACGGGAGCCCAGCAGCAGCGAGTCCGCGTGACTGTACCCGGCTCGGTGCCCGCCGGCCGGCAGATGGCAACTATCAAGATTTTCACTAACGATGAGCGTTTCTATGAGCTCAAGGTGCCGGTGCAGATCTTCGGGATGGAACGTCATGCGACGCCGCTCCGCATGGCTGGACCGCAGCCGCTGGGGCCGGCTCGCCGTTAAGTTGTCCGGCGGATGTCTGGCCGACTTCGCGTTCGACTGCACATGGAATGGCAATGTAGTGTCAATGAAAATGCCTCAACGAGCATGGCCCGCGGGCCCGTTGAGGCATCATCGAGCCAGATGGATATCGGCTCTATTGGCGTTGGCGTTTGTGGTTCAATGCGTGCTGTTCGCGTCACGCTGGCGGCAGTGAACCTGAAAGTGCCGCGGAAGTTTTTGAAAAATCCGCGACACTCAGGTGTGGCCCGACACTAGTCGCGTGGTTTGTCGCCTGCGGGGCGTTCCCCGCCTTCCGGTTTGGCTGGGCGATCGCCATCCGGACGACGGCCGCGGCCTTCTCCGGCTGCGGGGAAGTCGCCCCGTTCGGGAAGCTCGTTGGCTTCAATCTGTCCGTCGCCGTTGGCATCCAGGCGCGCGAAGTTCTCCTTCAGGCGTTCGGGCGCCTCCTCGAGACTGATCTTGCCGTCGCCATTCTTGTCGAACTGCTTGATCATCCGTTCGCCGCCACCCCGTGGGGCTCCGTCACGTGCTCCCGCAGGGGCATTGGCGTCGCCGCGGCGTCCCTCGGCAGGGCGGCCTTCACGTGGTCCGGCGTCTTTGCCGCGCCCTTCCGGACGTTCCATCTCTGGTCGGCGTCCCCCGCGATCACCACCCTCGCGCATGCCCCCTTCACGAGGCCCCCCCGGCGGCGGACCCATTAACTCGCGCGGATCGAGATGCCCATCGCCATTTTCGTCGAGATCCTTGAAGTACTCATTCGCCTTGGCAAACTCGTCGGCGGAAATCCGTCCGTCGTGATTGGCATCAATCTTCTCGAAGAACCGCGGCATCGGTCGTCGTCCGGCACCTTCCGGTCCGCGTTCGCCATCGCGGGGAGCCCCCTCCGGCCTCCGACTGTCACCGTCTCGCGGACCACCTTCAGGGCGGCGTTTGTCACCATCGCGCGGCGCACTTTCCGGCCGGCGGTCACCATCTCGCGGGGCACCTTCCGGTTTACGTTCCTCACGGCCTCCATCCCGAGGAGCGTCTTCCGGTTTGCGTTCCCCATCACCCCGGCGTTCCCCCTGGAAGCGGGAAGCGGCCGCCATGAATTCTTCCCTGGACACCGAACCATCATTGCCTTTGCCCGCTTTTTGCAGCAGGCGTTCGACGAAGGGCCGTCCGCGTTCGGGAGCCTCGTCCAGGGTCAGTTTGCCGTCGTTGTTGGTATCCAGACGCTTGAAGAATTCCTCTGGGGCCCCTCCACCAGGTATGCCCTTGTCCCCACCGGCGGGGCGGCCCTGTCCTCCCAATTGTCCGCGGGCCTTCAAGAACTCCTCTTTGGTGATTTCGTTCTTGCCCAGGCGATCGAACAACGGATTGAGGTACTGTTTTACGCCTTCGGGGACTTCCTCGCGCGAGACCTTACCGTCACCGTTGGTGTCCAGCTGTTTGAAACGCTCTTCGAAATTGGGGCGGTCTCCGCGTTCCTGTCCGGGATTGCCACGCGGGGCCTCCACGGGACGGTCATCGGACCTGGACGCCTTCTGGAATTCTTCGGCACTCAGCTTACCGTCGCTGTTCTGGTCTCCGACTCGTACCAGCCGTTCGAAGAACCGTTTGCGGTCTTCGCCGACTTCCTCGGCAGTCAGCTGCCCGTCTGAGTTCTTGTCCAAGTCCTTGAAAATTTGTTGGGGATTCGGACCCGCTGGCGGCTTGTCGTCGTCGGCCCACACGGGTTGCCCCAGGCTTAATGCCGCACCGATGAACATGGCCCAACTGAATCGATACCGCTTCATAGTGCTCAACTCCAGACTGCAGAAACTCAATACGGCTGGCCCCAGCGGGCATTTCGGATGGTTTGACGACGTGACTTCGATCCGGCCTGCTGTGGGGGCCGGGCGGCGAGCCAGCATTGGTTCGCCACCAGATTAAACCGAGGGAGAAGCCCAAAGTTTCGCACACCAGTCCTGAATTGCAATTGTTTTCGAGAAACTTCGACGTGTTTGCGGTCCAGGATTTGAGTTTCGGGCTCTGCCACAGTTCCCCCGCGACGGCACGTCGCTTGATTCCGCCGGGGCGAGCCCGCTTCGCGGATGACTGGACACCTGGATGTATTGGCCACGGCCGTACAGACCGGGGTGGAGGGAGCAGAGGGGAATTCGCGCGACTCTGGAGAGTCAGGCGACGCAAGTTCGCCCAAGAATGATCCGGCTCTGGGCCGCGAGCCTTGGAGGGACAATTTTTCAAAATAAGTTCAGTAGTGGGGCATTTTTTCGGCGTTCCCCGGCATCTGAAACGGCGGTACGCGAAATCGGTCCGCACTCACCCCCGTGCTGGTCGTGTAAGTCCAGTGACTGACGCAAATTGTGGTTCAAACGGCGAGCTCGAAGCGTCTGATTTGCTCCCCTGGTGGGGCCATCGACGAACGCTGATTGGAAGCTCCATCGCGTGTTCAAATGTGCCATGCAGGACGCGGTGCCGAAATGTGGGCTGTGCTGTAAGTTGTATTCAATAAATGGGTTGTGAGTATGTGGCGGGGTTTTATTATTTTGCGATGTTTCAAGCTTGACCCTTTGAAATCGGATGGTAAATTGGTGCTTCGTGGGGAGCAGTGGGGAGAAATGGTGACAAATGCCACTGACAGGCACATACGAGCGAAGTCTGGATGAAAAGCTTCGCCTCGCCGTGCCCAAGCGCCTGCGTGATGAGTTCCAGGAGGGAGAAATCACGAACCTGTACGCGGCACCGGGCATCGACCGCTGTCTGGTCCTCTACTCCCCCGCAGGATTCGAGAAGTTCGCTCAAAAGATTGAACAGCAACCGGCCTATCGCACAGACGTTCGCAGTTACACGCGATTGTTCTATGCTCAGGCTGAAAAACTAGATCTCGATAGTCAAGGAAGAATTCGTCTCCCCGAGCGGCTGACAAAGTTGGCTGGCTTGTCACGGGAGGTGGTCCTGATCGGAGTCCACGATCGCGCAGAAATCTGGGATCAAGTGGTCTGGCGCGAGTATCTCGCCAAGCTGTCTCCCGATTTCGACGAGATCGCCGGGCAAGTGTTCGGAGCCAAGGAATCCACCTGACGGGACTCACCCGAGTCCCCGACTGAAGTCCGGCGACTTCGGTGATAACATTGATTCAGAAACCCATTAGCCGAATAACAGACCAGTCGAAGCCGCAGTTTGACGAACGATTCGTCTCTGTCTTCGAGTGGTATAACGAATCCCGCTGGCTGCCGGGCTGTGCGGAGGGAGCAGGGCGCACGGATGCGATGCCCTTATCGTGAGTAGCGTGTCGACAGCGAGACTCACGTTTGTGTCTGTCCATCGGGGGGCAAAGATTGCCCCCCGAGGCACAGCTCCAGATTTATTGTTAGGCCTCGTGCACCACGAGTCAAGCAGATTTTGATTGAGTGCGAGCCAGCCGAGGCCCTCGACGAGCCAGGTGGACCCCGTGTCCACCTGGCTTTTTCTACTGATGGCGTATCTGTGAACAACAGAGTGCGACCGATTTGCGTCTCGGCCGGTCGTCTTCGCCCTGTCGGACCAATTCTTTCCCGAATCGTTCAAGATTCTGAACATCGCTGCGAATCACTGAGTGTCAGGCAGCCGTGGCGTCCTTTTTGAGGCCTTGTGGCTGCAACTCGATTAACAACGGAACCTGCGTTGCACACAGATGTTGTGGCACCTGGTTCTGCGTGCAGTCACTGGTTCAAGGGTTCGCCACGTGTGCGAGGGGGAGATGTCAACATGTTGAAGAAGGCTTTAATCGGTACGTCGGTGGTTGCGGTTCTGGGAGGTCTGGTGCTGGGGCGTGACTCATGGAGTTACGTCGCGACATCGCTGTCGTCGATGCGTCAGGCCATTAAGCGCGAAGTTCCAATCGAATTTGAAGTGCAGCGGGCCCGGGATCTGGTGGCCCAGGTGGACAGTGAGATTCGGAAGTGTCTGCATGTGATTGCGGAAGAAGAGGTCAATGTGGATGACCTGCGTAAAGAAGTTGATTTGCAGGCCGCGGCCCATCAGCGGAGCAAAGATCAGATTCTGGTGCAACGCCGTGACTTGAAGGAGAAGAAGGACACCTACAGCTACGGTGGCCGGATCTATACCGTCTCCGAGGTCGAACAAGACTTGGCTGATCGGTTTTCGCGTTATCGCACGGTGGAAGAAACGCTGCGGAGTCGTCAGCAGGTCCTGACGGCTCGTGAAAGTTCGCTGGCCGCCGCCCGTCGCAAGCTGGACAATATGCTCGATTCCAAGGAACAGTTGCAAGTCCAGATCGAGAATCTGGAGGCCCGCATGAAGACTCTGCAGGCCTCGCAAGTGGCCAGCACAGTCAACGTGGACGATTCTCAGATTGCCCGCACGCGGCAGCTGATTGCCCATCTTAACAAGCAGATTGAAGTGCGGCAGAAACTGGTCGACGGAGCCGGAAACGTGACCGGCTTGATACCGATCGAAGTCTCGGCCAGTCCGCAGGCCGACATTACGGCGCAGATTGATGAGTTCTTCGGCGCGGAATCGACAGCGAAGCCGGCG
>CAZQUW010000095.1:0-20095 GCA_964596215.1 uncultured Planctomicrobium sp.
GCGGATTCATAAGCCGCGGGTCGGAGGTTCGAGTCCTCTCTCCGCTATTTTTCCCGGACGCCAATTCGTCCCGGAAGAACAGGTCTCCCAGCCCGTTTGAAAACAAGTTCCCACAAGCTTCAACCCTTTGGTCCCCCCAAAGGGTTGAGTCGTTCTTTGCCCCCAGCTCCGTGGGACGGGTCTCCAGGCCCGTCAGTCCCACCTCGCACCAGCCCCCAAACAAGCACCCGCGACTTCTTTGACTTCTTTGACTTCTTTGAACGTCAGTTGTCAGTTGTCCGTGGGGCTTTGAACTTTTTGAACCCTTTGATCCCTTTGGTCCCTTTGGTCCCTTTGGCTCCGCCAGCGCCCACGAGATCCCGCCGACATCCCTGCCCCAGTCGCGTCAGCTTTGATTTGCCGGACCATGACAGACGTGGAATTCTCACGTCAGCTTTGAATCCTTCACCTCGCTGACCTCGCGTCACCGAACCTGACTTCTTTGACTTCTTCGATCCCTTTGACTTCTTTGCTCGCTGGGCACTCCGATATGATTTCCAGACCATAGGCGCCCCCGAACTGGCGGACCATTCAAGTACCCCGGCACCCTTGTTTTAGCGATCGCGCCTCCCCCCGATCTCAGCTCACCCAGCCCCCTGTTCTCAATCAATTTGCCCAACAATTCCCGGCACAAGCGTCCTCGACATCCTCGACACTCAATCATACAACGAGGCCTCCAGCGCACCCAATTGGCCCGGTCCGCGCGAGTCAATGTCGCGGTTCATCGTCGCAGCTCACAAAGCATTGTACGGCAATGTCTTATGAAGCATTGTCAATTGTCGACACGCCCCGAGTCTGCGCAGGTTAAGTGTGTCGTCACACTGCGTAGGTCACGCAAAATGGCGAGCTTCTGCGGGTGCTGTCGGGCGCATCCGGTAAGTGGTTCTTGCGTTGTGGGCGAAATGGCATGAGCGAGCCGTTCCGGGCCTCGATTTTCCCTGATGAATTCGGCGGTGAACGCTGTGCCGCTGGCGAGTCCGCCTCTAAAGTGACTCCCTGTTGGCCCCTCATGCGCGCCCTGCCGCGGTTTTTTCCATGGAGAGCAAGGGGGCCGAACTCGCGGGCGCGGCCGGGTGGCTGGCGATCCGCTGGGTGAACTTTCGCGGCTGTCGGTGATTGATTCCGCGGAGCTGGTTTGAGGCAACTTCATGGGTGTTGCTATACTGCGGGGACTCGATCTGCATGACACTTGAAGTAGCGGGCCTCAACATTCTGGGGCCTGGAGCGTTTCCGCACTGACGTTGGGATGGATGCATGACGGCCTCTGAAGACAAGGCAAACGATTTGCCTGCCGCACATATTCGCGTATTGATCGTCGATGATGATGAACCCCATGCCCAGGCGGTGGCGGAGAGTCTGAATCGCGTGGGATACGAATGCACCGTCGCACCTTCCGGTCAGCGCGGAGCCCAACTGCTGGAAAGTGAAATCTACGATATCGTCGTCACTGACCTGCGGATGGAAGACTTCGACGGCCTGGCCATCCTGCGCAAGGCCAAGGAAGAAATTCCCGATGCGGAAGTCATCCTGCTGACCGGGCATGGTTCGATTAACTCGGCCGTTACGGCGATGCAGCACGGGGCCTATACCTACCTCACCAAGCCGCTCGATATCAAAGAACTGCGGACAGCAGTCGATAAGGCCTCGGAGCGTTTGCGGCTGATTCGCCAGAACGCCGAACTCCATCGCCGTCTGGATGAGAAGTTTGGCTTCGAGGGGGTGATCGGCAATAGTCCGCAGATGCTGAAGATCATGGCGCAGCTGCAGCAGATCGCGCCGACCGACAGCACGGTGCTGATCCAGGGTGAGAACGGAACGGGTAAGGATCTGGTCGCGCGGGCGATCCACCATAACAGCCGCCGCAAGAGCAAGCCGTTTGTGCCGCTGAATATCTCGGCCCTGTCGGCCGGCATCCTGGAGAGTGAGCTGTTCGGCCACGAACCGGGATCGTTTACAGGGGCCGTCGGGCGCCGGATCGGCAAGTTTGAGTATGCCAACGGCGGAACTCTGTTTATGGACGAAGTGGGAGAAATGCCCACGGAGACGCAGATCAAACTGCTGCGCGTGCTGGAGGATCGCAAGATCTCACGCGTGGGGGCGAACGAACAGATCAGCGTCAATGTCCGGCTGGTGGCGGCCACGAATGCCAATCTGGCGGAAGCGGTCGAAAAGGGGACGTTCCGCAAGGACCTGTATTATCGTCTGAATGTCGTCAACATCAATCTGCCGCCGCTGCGGGAACGCCGCCAGGATATCCCGTTGCTGATTGAGCATTTCCTGAAGGACATTGCGATCCAGCACGGCAAGCATATCGAAGGGATGTCCAAGGGTGCGCGTCAGGCATTCATGGCGTACGACTGGCCCGGCAACATCCGGCAGTTGCGAAACTGGGTTGAGCGGATGATCGTCGTGGATACCGATGGCTTCCTGGACTCACAGGATTTGCCCGACGAGCTGGCCCCGCTGGGGAACGACCGAGAGGAAAGCGGGCGGGCCCTGGCTGGAAAAGCCGGGGCCGATTCGCTGGTCGGCCGCCCGTTTACCGAGATTGAAAAATACTACATCGAACGGACGCTGGAGCTGACCGGCGGCAAACGCGAAGAAGCCGCGGAACTGCTGGGGATTGGCGAGCGGACTCTGTATCGCAAGATCAAAGAGTATGGCTTGTAGCACCGCATGTCAGGGAGTTCCCGTCCGATGTTTACCACGAATTGGCTTGATTTTCTTCCGCTGTGGGCTCTGTTCGGATTGACGGTGGCGATCGTAGTCGCATCGATCGAAGCCGGATTTCAGATCGCCTTCTATCGCAAGCGGTATGCGGTGGCAGGCAATGATGCTCCCATCAGTTCGGTGATCGGTGGCACGTTGGGACTGCTGGCCTTCCTGCTGGCGTTCACCTTCGGACTGGCTGCGTCACGTTTCGATGCTCGCCGGGTGCTGCTGCTCGATGAAACGAATGCGATTGGTACTGCGTATTTGCGGGCGGGCATGGTTCCGGAGCCCGAAAGTCGGGAAATCCGCCAGCGGCTGCGGGAGTATGTGCATCTGCGGGCGGAGGTGATCAGCCGGGCGCACGCGCTGCCCCAGATCATCGCACGTTCGGAAGTCTTGCAGGACGAAATGTGGGCTCAGGCCGAGCTTGTCGCGAAGAAAGACAGTCACTCACCGATCACCGCGCTGTTTGTGGATGCCTTGAACGAGGTAATCGACATGCACACCAAACGTGTCGTCGTGGGGCACTATCAGATTCCGTCCGCGATCTGGTCCGCGTTATACATTGTGTCAATGATCTCGATGGCAGGCGTCGGGTATCAGTTTGGGCGTGCCGGCGCCCGTGACCTCGCCGTGAGTCTATTTCTGGCCATCGCGTTTTCGATTGTGATCACGCTGATCGCCGATCTGGATCGCGGTTCCGAAGGGGCCCTGCAGGTCAGCCAGCAACCAATGATCGATCTCGACCAGAAGCTGGGGAGCACGGCGCTGTAGCTCGACGCTGCACAATTACCGTGAAGGGCCGCTGCAACTGCTGTGGCGGAAGTGCGTGGCCGAGCATTTCCGAGTTCTGGGGAACGCCTGGCGGGTTTCTGCAACCGACAGGAAACCGAGAGGCTGTTCGCGCGAAGCTCGCCATGACCCTCACCGTAACGCCAGCAGCCCGGGTGCTGTGGGGCAACCGGGCTGCGTGGTGAGTTGAAAGCATCCCCGACGGGTGGACTAAGACCGGACAACGTCCACCAACTTGGTGGCCGGAGTCGCCGAGAGTCCCAGGGCGTCGGTGAAATTGTAGGTGACCGTTCGCAAACCGTAGACGGTGGTCTCGACTGCCGTCCGGAAGGTGACGAGCTTCAGGACGTGCTGCAGATCGGCCGCGGTCGCATTGCTGTTGAAGACGATCTTCAAGGGCTTGCCATTTTCGCCACCACCGATGGTGCCGATCACCAGGGTTCCCAGTCGCAGGTTGACGACTCCCTTTTTGCCTTTCGCCGTATTGATCTGGCCGGCTCCCTTGCCTTCGAGCATCAGGCGGAGGCGATCGCTACGGTTACGGCCGGCAGTCACATTGATCTGCAGAATCGCGCCGTCCATGTCGGTCTGCCCGTCACCCAGTTGCGACTTGATACCGGGATCCAGCAGCAGCTCGCGGCCCTTGATATTCCGGGTCGTGCTCGCGGACGTCGTAATCGTCGCGGTATCGAACACTTCCTGGACGTTGATGAAGACCGCATCGGTATCGGTCAGGACGCCACCGGGACCACTATTGCCGAGATCGCTCGTTAACATCGTTAACTGATCGCCGCCGCTATAGTTGGCACTCCCCTGATAGGTGACGCCGTTCAAACTTTGCAGAGTGGTATTGATGGTGAACTGGTTCGCGGTCAGGATGACGCGATTGGTCCCGTTGCCCACCACGTTCTCAAGTTCCAGGCCACCCGCGATATTGGTGTCGATCGTGATGGTACCGTGCAAGACTGACAGTGTGACTTGCATCGGTAACAGGCTGGCGTCCGGGTCCGCAACTGACAAACCTGTAATCGCGACCGGCGTGTCTTCCTCGGTCTGGAATTCAAACGGCACCGTCACTGCGATGTCATCAACATACCAGCCTTCGCGTTGCACAGATCCATTCGTTTGCGCGGTAAACGCAATCCGGATGACCTGGCCCACATATGGAGTCAGATCCAGGCTGACTTCCTGGAAGCCGTTGGTGGCATCCGGCAGATTGGACAAGGCACCATTATTGCTGGCAATCACCGTCGTACCGGTCGACGAAATCACGCTGATGGTGGCCGTGTCATTAACATTCTCAAAGTTCATGAACGTATTGAAGGTCAGCTGAACTGAACCATCAAAGTTGGAACCATTGGTCAGGTCGATCTCTGGCGAGGTGAGTGTCCCGATTGCATTATTGCTGTAGAGACCGCCCCCACTGGTCGTTTCATTCTGTCCGAAGTAGAAGCTACCCCCGGAACTATGTCCGGCGTCGTTGTCCCTGCCGGTTGACAGGTGCCACAAATTGGAGGTGCCGGTGGACGTGAAGCCCTGGCTGTCCACGGTGCCATCGGTGTTGCTGAAATCAAACAAGGTCAAATCCGAGGTCGTGCTGCCCAGGGGGACCGTGTTGACCGGGGGCTGATTCGTGACCTGGACCACAATCCGGCGCGTCTGGAGCTGGCTGGTCCCGCCGTTTCCATCAGTAATGGTGTATGCGGCAATCCGGTCATCGCTGGTCGGATTCGTTCCAATGATCTGGAAAGTTACGGCTCGCGTAATCTCCTGGACGGCTTCCTTCCACACATTGGAGTTGAAGGTAATCGTCATCGGTGAGGCCCCCACACCGGGCACCAGTTGTCCGACGACAATCCCACTCACGCTGACACTGCTGCCGAAGACCTGTACCAGTCCCTGGCTTTGCAGTGACAGCCGATCGCGACTGGAGGCTCCGGAGGTCAAGGTGACCGTCAGGCGGCCGCCGATAAAGGCCGGGCTGTCGACGTCTGTCACAACGACCAGCGGATCGACAAGAATCGGCGACGCATTGGCGTTGTACGTCACCTGCGATGCCGGGGAGAGTGTCAGGACAGGCGGATGATTGATCGATTTGACGGAGATCACTTTGGTAACGACCGCTGATGCTCCGCCGTCACCATCGGTGACCTGGAAGCTGGCGATGCGGGTCGTAGTGTTCAGGTTGGTTCCCACCGCCTGGAAGGTAATGGCTCGCACCAGTGCCTGGACCGCAGCGGGGGTGGCCGACGAGTTGAAAATCACCGTCAGGGGAATCCCGTTGCTGCCACCCGAGAAGGTCCCGATGGCGATGGTTCCGTACCGGACAGTACTGCCATTCAAATTGATGACGCCAGTCGCCTGGCTGGTCGAACGGATTCCCAGGCGATCGGTTGCTTGACCAGTTGATCCCAGATCGACTGTCAGGATTCCGGAATTGAAATCGACAGAATCAATATCAATGACGGTCGCGAACGTGTCCAGTACCGTGGGCTGGGCACTCTCGAAGTAGTTCACTTCTCCGGCGGGCAGGGTCAGGAGGGGGGCGTCGTTAACCGAGACGACTTCAACCATGCGCTCCGCTGGCAAACTGGTGCCGCCGTCTCCATCGTTCACGATGAATTCGACCAGCCGCGGTCCGAGAATCGGGTTCTCGCCCTGAATTTCCAGGGTGATATTATCCATCAGCAACTGCACGGCATCGGGCGTGGCGTTGGCATTGAAATTGACCAGCAAGGGGGTTGTTCCCACACCCCCTGAGAAGGTGCCGATGACCGTACCACCGTAGGTGACGCGATCTCCCACCAGGCCGATGGTTCCCGCCCCCTGGCCCTGATTCAAAATCGCGAGTTTCTCGTTGACTGAAACCTCGGTGAGTGTCAGGTCCAGCGACCACGAGAGCAACGAACCGGTACCGTCATTAAAGACGGTCCCGAGGGCATCGGTCAGCTCCAGATTCCAGGTGCCGTTGGGGTTCTCGCCGTCGAGGGTGAAGAGTTCCTTCTCGGGCTGGAAGCTGCCGGTGTACGGTGCCACGGCCGATCCCGACAGGATCTGCACCAGGGCTTCGTCATCGAAGGTGGTGTTCGTGAAGTTCTGAGAATTCGAAAATGAGCTCGAGCTGGCGCCGACGTTGCTGAACAGCTTGACGCGTATCCCGCTGGGGCTGATTAAGTAGGCGGTTAACTCGGCATCGTTGGTGTGCGTGATATTGACGGTGACATTCACGTCCACCAGCCGACCTGCGGTCCCGGACACGAGCAACGGTGACAGGACCGTGGGGTTGGTCGGATTGAGGTTGTAGTCCAGGGGGACCGGCGCGGAATTCGAGGAGAACGACTGCTGAGTCGTCTGGCTCGGACCGCTGTCATTGCCGATGATACTGACCTGCAGATAACCACCATTGAAATCGGTAGAATCGGCGTCGGTCACGGTGGCGAAGATATCCACCGGCAGCGGCGGCCCGTTCTCGGGGTAGCTCAGCGTGTCGCCGGAAACGGTGACGACCGGCACATCGTTCACGGGAACGACGTTGATCAGCTTGGTGACCGGCGTACTGCTTCCGTCGATGCCATCGGTGACGACAATCGACAGCGTGCGGGTGAGTGACGTCGGATCATCGCCCAGCGTCTCGAACTGGATGGCTCGCAGCAGGGCCTGCACGGCGCCCGACGTGGCATTTGGGGTATTTCCCAGCAGGACGACCAGCGGGCTGGAGCCGACGCCGCCCGAGAAGGTTCCGATCAAGTTGCCCTGATAGAACACATTGCTGCCGGTAACACTGATCTGCCCCGTACCGTTGCCTTGTGAGCGGATCGACACCCGGTCATCCGGCGAGGAATTAGCGGTCAATGTGGCGGTGATCGTGCCGTTGGCGAAGTTCAATGCATTCGCATCGGTCACCCGCGCACCACTGTCGATCGCGACAGGGGGTTCATTCTCCGTGTAGACGGCGGGGCCGTTTGGCAGGGTAATGATGGGCAGAATGTATTGGTTGTAGAAATCGACATCGCGGCGGATATCACCGAACGGCACGGTGACCACATGCTTGGGATTCGAGCCGGTATCGGAGAAATCAAAGGGGGTGGGTGAAATCTGCACCCAACCAGCCTGCGGGACTTCTCGGACGTTGAAACTGCCGCCGGACGGATTCGTCAGCACGTAGTTGCCGCTGGCATCCGTAACGGCCGACGCTTCCGCGGCGGAGACGGTCAGCGACCAGTTCGTCAGAACTCCGGTCTGACCGGTTGCCAGATCGTGGACTTCCAGTGACCAGGTGCCGTTGGGGTCCTCGCCGTTCAAGACTGTCAATGGCGTTTCGGGAGCAAAGACGCCCGTGTAGGGAACCGAACCCAACGCAATCGACAAGTTTCCTTGATCATCCAGCGTCGTGTTCGTGAAACCCTGCGACGTACCACCCACGTTGGTGAACAATTCCACGCGGGTCCCGTTCGGACTGACCAAATACACGCCCAGGTCGCTGTTGCGAGCATGTGCGATTGACAGCGTCACATTGACGTCAGTAATCGGTCCAATCACATTGGCAATCGCCACTGTGGAAGCGGCCTGATCGTCATCCGGGATTAATAGCGGCGTCGAATTGGAGACGGTGGTGACGACCTGGTCCAGGATCCCGTTATCGTTGTTATCGAGGAAAATCGTCCAGCCGGGCAGCGGCGATTCATTCAGGTCCTGGGCGCCGTTCCCATTCGCGTCGTAGTACTTGGTGCCTTCAATCGTGGCTAGCGGGGAACTGACGACAACGTCATCGACGTACCAGCCTTCCCCCTGAAGTGCCGCATTGGCCTGCATGGCGAACGCCAGGCGGATCTTCTGGCCCGCGAAGCTCGACAAATCCAGAGTCACTTCATGGAAATTGCCGGGCCCTCCGGCCGTCAATTCCGTATTACCAGCGATGGTGACCACTGCCCCCGCGGAACTGATCACATTGACCGACGCGGTATCAGCCACATCCCCCAGGTTCAGGAGGGTGTTGAAAGTCAACCGGACCGGGCCGCTGTATCTGGTCAGATCGATTTCTGGCGACGTCAAAGTCCCGGATGCATTGGCGGCATAGGTGCCCCCGCCCGCCAGACCTTCACCCAGGCCGAAGTAGAAGCTGTCGTCGGAACTATGGCCCAGATCCAGGCCACGTCCAGTCGACAGATGCCATTGATTGATGGCCCCCGAGCTCGTAAAGCCCTCGCTGCTGGCCGATCCATTCGCATTGCTGAAGTCGAACTGCCGCAAGTCGCTGAAGACATAGAATGTGGCGCTGGCAACTTCGGTATTCGAACTTCCAGTACCGTCATCCGCGTCGATGTACGAGGCCGAAATGGTCGAAGTTCGGGGAACTTCCAGCAATCCGTTGATCGCCGTGAAGCCCTGAAGTTCCGAGTTGGCGCTGATAATGGTCCCGACGAAACGGCCCGACGTCCCCACTTCGGTCAACACCACAGGCTCGTAATCGCCGGCACTCGAAGTGATCAACAGATTCTGGGTGCCAGTTCCCGCCAGGTCGATGTCCTGCATCTGCAGAGTGACCGTATCCCCGATGGAATAGGCTGAAAAATCAAAGCCTACCTCACCTTGGGCCGCCGGCGGCTGCGGGAAAATCGTCGTCGCCGCGAGCAACGTCAGTTGCTCCAGCGTTTCGATTGATGAGGATACCGGCGCAAGTCCGCGCTTCTGCCTCGCAGATCGCTTTGCACGCAACGCCCAAGAACTCCTTGAACGCAATACTTCAGGTAGCCAGTCGATGAACACGCGAGCGCTCCTCTCGAGTTTAGGAGATCACTTCTGCTGTCAGCTCAAATCATCAATTTCTCGACCCAGGGACGAGCACGCGCGGCTGATGATTCTCGTTTTCAGTTCTTGATCGATGACGGTCCCACTCGGTGGGCACATTCGGCACCGGCGCGTTAGACGGAACTTCTTGAGAAAAAGTTTCCGGTTCCGCGCCAGGCCGCTTGTCGTAATAGTCTTTGGAGACGCTGATCGACGTGCCGGCAGGCGCAAATAGCGTCTACCGACGATCACCAGAATCGCCAATCTGGAATCGACCGGTCGTGGCCGGAACGGCGAGTTTTCTTCCCGAAAACCGCCGACTCAGCCCCGGACGTAAATCCTAGTCAGGACTGCACCTAGCTACAATCGCTGCAACCCGCAGGATCGGCAGAGTTTGACAATTCCCGCGGGTGGCCGGCCAGCCACCTTTACCGGATCCGGCACTGGACGAGGCGAATTCTGAAATATTCGTCCCCTCGCTCGAACTGTCTCCCAATTCGCCGCACGGTTCGACGCAACGACTCCACACACGCGGACTCGCCGCGGCCAACGGCTGGAAGTTCCACCTGATGAGTGTCGGCGATGCCGCGCGACCGTGCATGCATGTGATCATGCGGCGTGTTCCAGCACGCTGCCGCCGGGGTATTTTCATGCCACGCAAGCACGCCCCCGATGCCGGAGGCACCGAGGTCGCAGAATTCAGGCTGGGCACATGATGCCCCGGCACGAACCAGAAGTACTATCGAACCTGGTAATCCCGGATCGGCCTGGTTTGCAATAAACAGCCGGGTTTTTCGCAGTTCTGACAACTGGTCCCGATTGCACATATTACATACTTGCCACATGCATACAGATGTATTGATTTGTGGTCGTGTCACCGTTACGCTCATCGCGGATCAACCATTTCCTGCCGGCCTGCATGGACAGGTCGCCTGGCCTGGAGATGTCCGCAGGTCGTTGGAACTTAAAGCTGCTGTCGGGATACGGCGTCTTTGTCATGGCGCTACACAGTTCGTTTTCGAAAGGGACATGATGCGGGCCAGACTCTTCGATCACGGGACGAGATCAATTCATCCGGACCGGGCCGGGCTATTGATTATTCGCGAGATGCTGCTGGTGTTGTTTTGCCTGGCCAGCCTGTTCTTGCTGGGCCCACGTATTTTGAACTGGTCGGTGCCCGAAGCAGACGAGATGGCACGACTCCGGCTCGGAGTCAGCCCGATGGGGGTAGCCCGAATCACCGTGCTCGACGGTGGCGACCACCTCTATGTTTTCCGGCCCAAGCAACGCATCTATCAGGTACATCTGGCAACAGGCATGATCGAGCAGACTCTGCCACTGCCGGACGGAGAGATTTCCGACATCAAGCATAGCCGGGATGGTTTGACATCACTCATGTTCGCCTGCAGTGGCGCAGCCGAGCTCTATCATTGTGGGGAGCCGTCGCAGTACTTTCCGTTGCCGGCGGCAGTCGGCACGGGAGCGATTCCGATTTCCGCGGGGATGGCGTCGGATGGGTCGCTGGCATTGGTTCTGCTGGAAAGCGGTCTGGTCCAGGGGTGGGTACGTGAGGATACCTCGTTTCAGTCCATCGCTTACCAATTGCCGTTGCAAACCGAATTGACAAGAGCGAGCCTGGACCGGTCGGGCGAGCGACTGTTTGTGGCTCAAGCCAACCGGATGCAGACGATTCATGATGCTCAGAGCGGTCGTCAGAAATTGTCATATCCGCGGTCCAGCTGTCTGTGCACCGATAGCGTCTGGTCGGCCGATGGAGGCTGGATTGCCGCGGGCTATGAGGACGGAACGATTTCCATTCTGGACTCCAGTTCGGGAAATCCCATCAGTCGGTTCGAGATGCCCGTCAGGACAACATCTAATGACACCAGGATCCTGAGCATCGCGGTCTCACCGGACCGGCGGTACCTGGCTGCGACTTCGGATCGATCCAAGGAGATTACTCTGTGGGACATGAATTCCGGCACGTCCCCACGACAACTCGCAGGGCATGCGGGCATGGTGCGAACGCTGGCTTTTTCGCAGAACTCTGAAAGACTCTATTCAGGCAGCTTCGACGGAACCATTCGCGAATGGTCAACCGAGGCGGGGGGCCAGTTGCGATTGATCGACTAATCGCTGGGGGTTCGGCGGACCGGCATTCAATCCCGAACATTGCTTCCAGGCGTTCCGCGAATTCAGGGGGCGAACGCCGCAGCTGGAAATTCAGGTGACCCTGGGTGGCCGTCGTCCGTCGGCGGCAGTCGTCCGCCGGCCTCTGACGTCCGTCAGGCTTTACTGCTGGTTTCGCGAGGGAATAAGATCGGCGACTCACACGTTCGTTGGCCTCTTCAAGCGGGAATCACAGGATTATGGCAAGACTCTCGACGGGACTGCTGGTGGCGTTGGTCTGTGCGGGGAATCTGGTGCTGGCAGCCGACGCGCCACCCCAGCTGGCCCCCACTCACGCCGACGTCTCCTACGGACCAGCAGCACGCAATGTGCTGGATTTCTGGCAGGCTCAGGGGGAAGGTCCGCGTCCGCTGCTGGTCTATATTCATGGCGGCGGCTGGACCGGTGGAGACAAGAAGCAGGACACCAAACGCTATCAGAAATTCCTGGCCCAGGGCATTTCTTGTGCGGCCATCAACTACCGGCTGTCAGGTGAGGCACCGTTGCCCGCGCCGGTCCACGATGCAGCGCGCGCGATTCAGTTCCTCCGGACCAGGGCTGCGGACTGGAAGATAGATCCCCAGCATATTGCCTTGACCGGTGGCAGTGCGGGAGCCTGCTCATCCATGTGGCTGCTGCTGCATGACGATCTGGCCGACCCCGGGGCGACCGATCCCGTGTTGCGACAATCTTCACGCGTCTGTGCAGCCGCGGTGGCTGCAGGGCAAACGTCGATCGATCCCAAGGTGATCGAAGGCTGGCTGGGCCCCAATGTGCTCAAGCATCGGATGATCAATTTGTCGGTGGGGGAACCCACGATGGAAAGTGCGTTGAAGAACTATGACAAGCACCATGCCACCTACGTCGAGTTCTCGCCCTACAACCATGTCGATGCACAGGACCCGCCCTTGCTGATGACCTATGGGGGCGACATGACGCTCCCGTCCAAGGATGCGGGGCACGGAATTCATCACCCCGTCTACGGGGTCAAGCTGAAAGAGAAATCAGACCGCCTGGGCCATGAATGCCACCTGCTGATTCCGGGAGCCTCCAAGTCGGATCAGTACGCCACAGCAGATGACTTCCTCCTGGCCAAGCTCCTGGCGAAGTAGATCGGCCGCGTCCGCCGCGGGCCGCTCGACTGGTGCATCAGTCGCGCGGCAGCGGAACCCACCGGCCTGTGGTTTCCAACTCGGACTGGACCCAGATGGCAACGTGCCGTCCCTGCTTATTTCGCAGGACGGTCCCCAGGCCACGTACTGCCACGAGCTCCAATTCGCCGAATTAGATCGGATCACCCATCAACTCTTCGCGGACCGATAGCAATGCCGTGACCACCAGCAGAGAAACCATAGTGGTCAGCAGCAGGCATTCGGCAATGGGCAATCGGAAGGGCAGTGTGAATGACACTGGAGGTCCTCCTGGAAATACGAAGTGTCATCGTATTTCAACAGGTGAACGTTAGTTGGTCAAGCAATGTCGATCAGAAAAGGTGACCTGCTGACCGGTTGAAATTCCGCAAAGCGAGAGCTGGTCCCCATGCAAACAAGGTGGCTGAAGCCGAAAGACATTTCGGCTTCCACCACCTTGTTATCTGGAGCAGAGATTTTCGGGCAGCCGCATGCATCCAAAGAAACGCACTGCGAGCGAGGCCCAGGCCCGGAGTGCAGTTCAAGGAAATCGCGTCACGGGAGATTTCGCCCGCCTGACCAGCACGCGATATCCCTGGTTGGACGCGGCCCTGGATGTCGCCGCTCAGGCCAGAGCTGTGGCCGGGCTTTCGCTGGAAGTGGCCGTCGCCACCTTCGAACTGCCCGACTTGGCGGTTTCCAGTTTCTCCAGATAATCATTGGCGGCAATCGCTCCATCGACAATTCCGGAAACCATGCGTCGGCCGCCAGGAATCAGATGGACTGCAAACAACGTGGGAAATGTGACGCCGAAAGCCAGGTAGTAGCTGCCGTGGTAGACGGCACTGGTCAGCACCTGCTGTGTGACCGGGACGGCCTGCTGCAGAATCGACTTGGACTTCGCCGCAGTCTGACGCAGCAAGCCCATCGCTGCCGGGGGAGCCGCCGCAACAGGTGCGGTGGCACTGTCCGCGGTGTCTGCTGGGGTTGCATCTAACGGTTTTTCAACTTCGGACATGATCACCAACCTTTACCCAAACCGGGTGACAAACGAGAAATCGGCCTTAACAGGCCTGCCCTATGCGAGCGCTGGGGCTTCCTTAGAGACATTTTCGATTCCACTGGCCGACCGAGCTTTGATCGTCGCGACCAGGTGTTCCACTTCCCGCGCGGCGGCAGTGCCTCCATCATGCAGTCCGTGCCCCAGCGCGTTGTTGGTGGGTAACGATCTGTAGGCCCAGATGACGGGCGTCGAGACCAGAAAACTCACGGCAAATGTCGTCCAGTAGGCTGAATCCGCGGTCCGATTCGCCACACGCTGGACCCACGGACGCGCCAGTCGGCGTTCGGGTCTGATGCGGCCCTCAAGTTTACCGTTGATTCGCAGCCAGCGTTCCTGGAAGGTGAATTTGGCAATCCGGGCAACATGTTGTGTCATCGTGGCGAACTGCATCGCCCCGGCCAGAATGCCAATCGCCGGAATCGTATGCAGGCCCCCGGCTTCGATGATCTTTTCCGTGACCGCGTCCTCGATCATTTCTTCAAAGGCTTCTTCCATGATCGAGTCGGCGACGTTGCCGACGCTCGCGACTGAGTGCTGCTTTTCCTCCAGGTTACTCGCTGAAGCGACCAGCATGATCCCCAGCACATATTCCCTCTCGTGCGGCTCTTCAGTTCCGAACCCGTAACAGTAGCCAATCGTATGAATCGTCTGCAGGCAATAGCCCAGCAGCGCCCGCACGACGATCACGGCTGACAGCAGATTGCCGCCACCCGATCCCGCCCCCTTCAACATGGCCTTCTCTTCCGCCAGGTGGGCCACTTCCTCGGCCAGTCTGTCACAGGCCTCCAGGTCGACCTTCCACAACTCATGCAGCGAACGGACCCCGGCCTTCGCCAGCACCTTTTCACGATGCGAAGACACCTCGGACGACGCATAGGCGTCCTGGATCGTTTCGGCAACCAGTTCGGGTGGTAACGCTTTTTCGGCTAATTTGACCAACGGATGAGTGAGCTTTTCCAGCATGCCGGACACGTAACTGGGGGGCTCGGCCTTCCAGCCCGCAATCTTGCGGACTTGCTCAGCCTCATAACGGGTCAGTGGTTTCATCGAAAGGTCTCAAGCAAAGGTAGTTAGAACGAATAATCCGAGCAGTTGACCGTGAGCAACGGACGAATTGCGATGCTGAAACTGTACTACACAAAAATGAACGTATGCAAGACATGGTGTGTCAAAATAGGAGTTTTAAAGATGCTGGGTAGGGTCTGTGATGTTGCCGAAATGCAACAATCTTACCCAGACCTTGCCATCCCCAAAGCTGGCGGGCGATTCAAAAAAACGTGCGCAAACCACTTGCTGGCAGACCGACATGCGGTCGGCCGAGTCCTCGATTTGCCTGATCGGTCAATGAGTTCGCGGGATTGAGATAAATGCGTACCCGTTCAGGCTTTCTTCCCGGGCACAATCTGGGTATCATTGGGGAGTCGCGATGAATCGTGACAAGCAGAGATAAATGCAAGTCTGACACCCTTCGGGCGTTGTTCTCGCCCGCCTCATGCTGCGAAATGTGCCTTTGCCGAAAAGTGCCTCTCGTCTTGTGTGGCTATCTGTTTCAGGTGGATCAGTCGAATCTGACGCTTCTGTCGGGTCGGGCCGGTCCAAAGTTTTCGGCTTATGTTTTCGCGGAGTAGTGTGATGGCAACTGGTAAAATCAAGAAATTGGTCAGCGACAAGGGTTTTGGATTTATCGCTGGAGACGGGAAAGACTTGTTCTTCCATTCCAAGGAAGTCGTGGGCACGACCTTCGATTCTCTCCGCGAAGGCCAAGAAGTTGAGTATTCGGTTGGCAAGAGCGAGAAGGGCCCCTGTGCCACTTCCGTTCGCCTCGCCTAGTTGGCGAAGTTAGTCAACGGATTCATCAACATCGTTGATTGAATACCAATAGAAGCCCTCAGGTCCTGGACCCGGGGGCTTCTTTCATTATGTCGGTCAGCGACTGGCGGTGTCCTTTGACTGGCAGCAGTCCCGGTCGCTTTCCAGCACCGCCAGACTGCATTCCAGAGACGCGGCAACTATCTGCTGCCAGAGGGGTGAAAGCGAGACCGTCGTGCAGCAAATCCCTCATTCCGAGACTTTGTTGCAGATGTAGTCTGTACACCGTAGAATGTGTTCCGGTAACAGCCATTTTGTTCATCAGTCAAAAGCTGCTGGCGTGAGTCACGCATTTGGTCGCTGCTGAGCAGCGTCCGGTGGCGATTCGCGATCATGAAGCAGCGCAAAAGGTCCGGGACCGCTGTGGTCCAGAAATGTGTTGCGCATTGTCGCCATCGCGGTGGTGGCGTGCTGGATGTCAACGGCACTGGAACTCAACGGCACTGTCAAGCCCGCAGATCCCATGGCCGATAGTAACAAGTTCCGTGCGACTCGTTCCTGAGGAACGACAGGACCTGGGCAGAGCACCGCACGACATCCCTGAAACTCAAGTACCGAGTGGAATCAGGATGATCTAAATGCATGAGGGTCTCCACCAGAAACTGGGTGTGACGATGTGAATGGTCCATAGCAGCTTCGATCTGATTCGCGACATCCGGTCCCAGGAGTTGGGTACATGAACGACTCGCCGCTGGCTACTGCTAGTAAAAAAAATGAGCTGCAGAGCGATTTGATCGATCAGGTTTGCGATCGGTTTGAAGCCGCCGTGCGTGCCGGACAGCGACCGCGGATCGAGGACTATCTTAATCAGTACCCCCAGCTCGATCGCCGGGTATTGCTGCAGGAACTGGTCGCCCTCGAAGTCGAATTGCTGGGGACCAAAGACGAATCCGTAACTCTGGAAACGCGACACGCCCAATATTCGTTTGAGGCCTATTACCAGCGTTTCCCAGACGCGTCCCCGGTGCTGGATGAGCTGCAGAAAGAACTGGGCGAGCGAGTGGGATCCGGCTCCCCTTTGGAACTCGTTTCCATCGGGAACGCCGCAGAGGGCGATACCGTCGAGATTTCGCCTCCCGTAGCGAAACGGCGTATCAAGCAGTTTGAACTGCAAACGGTGATCGGCCAGGGGGGCTTCGGGATCGTCTGGCACGCCAGGGACCGCCGGCTGCTGCGCGATGTTGCGATCAAGGTTCCCCGCCCCGACCGCCTGTCGCCCGCTGATAAAACGATGTTCCTGCGCGAAGCCCGGGCCGCTGCGAAACTCCATCACCCCCATATCATCGCCATTCATGAAGTGGGCGAGTTTGAGACCGAGATCTACATTGTCTCCGAACTGGTACAGGGGGTCAGCCTGAAGACCTGGCTGGAGAATCAGTTGATGTCTCCGTCTGATGCCGCCAGTCTGATCGCCAAGATGGCGGCGGCGGTACAGCATGCCCACGACCAGGGGATCGTGCATCGTGACTTGAAGCCGGCGAACGTACTGATCGACAAGAAGGGTGAGCCCCATGTGGCCGATTTCGGCCTGGCGAAACGCGACTCCGGTGAGGAATCACTGTCGGTCAAGGGACAGTTGATGGGCACACCCGCCTACATGGCCCCCGAGCAGGCCCGGGGCGATCATGCCGCGATTGACGCCCGGACCGACATCTATGCGCTCGGAGCTATCTTCTACGAGCTGTTGACCGGCGTCAGGCCCTTCCGGGCCGAGATGTCCATGCTCCTCGATATGATTCAGCACACTCCGCCACAAGCCCCGCGATTGATCAAACCGGAAGTGCCCCGGGAGCTGGAAGCGATCTGCCTGAAATGCCTGGCCAAAGAGCCCGCCAAGCGCTATGCGTCGGCCCAGGCCCTGGCCGACGACCTGTACCTCTTCCTGGCCGGAGAGACGCTGCGCGGCATCCCGGCCGCGGTCCCCCATCGCGTCGGAAAATGGCTGCGCCGTCATCGAACCAGCGTCTTCGCAGTTGGTGTAGCGTTCTGTTTATCGCTGGCCATTGCAGGCAGTGTGGCGTGGCACTATCGCGGCACGAAACCTGTTCCGATTGATATGCGGCGAGCCACGTTTAATACGAAACCCCAGGGGGCCGAGATTACACTCGTCACGTTGGATCCAAAAACGGGCGACCCCGATCCAACTCGCATTCAGCCGCTGAAGGGGCGAACGCCCCTGACGGTGGACCTGGTTCCGAATGATTACCTGGTCGTGGCCGTCCTGGACGAACATCGTTTTCAGGAGGTCTACCGCCACATTCCATCTCCAGAAGAGACAATCCCCACCAGGGGGACGCATCGGCATTGGCTGCGCGGAGACGCCGGTTCGGCAATCGTGCCGATGATCGATATTCCGGGTCCCGACGTGACGGCCGGTATGGCCTATGTGGAACAGAGTGGTCCCGTCGTCGCCCCGCCGCCAGTGATTCCGGAACCGTTAGCAAAGACACCTTCAGGGGCGGCTGCGTCCAATGTTTGGAGGATTCCCCCATTCTATGTGGACCGCCATGAAATGTCGGCTGTCGATGTCAATCGGGTGATGACCCAGAGACATGGCCTTGAAAGATGGACTCAGTGGAAAGAACACGGCTTAAAAAGTGGGTTAAATCCCGGACCTCATTCGCAAGTGAACTATAGTGACGCTGCGTTCTACCTGGAGATCCAGGGTAAGCGGTTGCCAACTGCCGCAGAGTTGTATTATCTGTCCAAGATCTACTGCCCTAGTGCGTCGCGCGGGGAACCGGATGCAAATCAGGCCGACGCCTGTCTGCTGCGTGACAACACTCGGATTTACGGACTGCATTCAGGAATTTGGGAATGGACTACGACCAGGCCCGACGGCCTCTTTACTGGAGTACGTGCAATTAATAAGTCGGCGCCGCTCTTTTCAGATATCCTGCTCAAGATGGCGGGTGGCTTCGAAGCTGCCAACGTAAACGTAAACGAGCTCAATCCCCGATTTCGGCCGGTCGGCAAAGCAGGCTTTCGGGTGGTGAGCGAAGTGGAACCGGTCAAAATTGGCGCGCGAGGATATCGCAGTATCCGCCCGCGACTCAAGCCCGAAGACTTTATGACGCCAGTCAGCAACGTCTCAATTCACTAGGTTTCTGCGTCATCGCAATGCCCCACGGAGCAACACCCGCTTAATCTCGGATTCGTACTAATCCGTAGCGGGTTTAACGGCGTTCTTGCCAAGGGGCCTGGCAGCCGGCGGTTGGGGAGCCACGGCAGGAAATTTAACGGGGTTGGCCGCGGTCGTTATAACGCGGTAGTCGCAGTTACCGACATTCAGAATGAAAGCCGTCGGGCAGTTCGGGTAATTCTTCCAAGGGGCCGGCACCGCTTCGGGAAGTTTGAGTAGTTCCGCAGCATCAAATTCGGTTTCAAAACCCACCAGGATTTTCAGATTGACAATCCGGGGTCGCGCGGGAAAGGCGCCAGCAGGAAATCTGATTTTCTCCAGTTCCGCAATTCCAGCCGCCAGCCGTACGGCGAAATATTGGCCATTTGCGTTCTTGACCTTCACAAATGTGGTCCGCAATTCCCCCAGATCCGCGAGCGCGTCTTTGGGCTTCCAAGTCTTGTCGGGGGCGAGTCCTGGATAAGTGACTACGCTGTTTAAAATATCAACATACCCTTTGCCCTTCGGCAAAGGACGTGCGATGACGGGGCAAAGGCCTCCGCCACCTGCCGGATCATGCAAGCAGCCGGGATTACCGTTGCAATACTGTGGCCCTGATTGTCCCAGGTCGGTCCACAGGTAGTCGTCAATCGGCTGATCGTTGCATAACGAGTCTTGATAGATCAGAGCGGACCAAAACTGACCTGTTTCGTCTTCATACAGAAGGGTTTGCAGGCACGTTGAAACTTCGGATGTTCCGACCTTGCCGCCACATGGGTGCTTCAGGGAAGTCAAGGTTGCATCGTCGGCAGCGGATTCCAACGCGACACCGGCGATCAAAATTCCCAGGCAGACCAGCAGATTCACGGTTCGGTTCATCGCAATTCTCCGCGGTCAGTAGGGGAATCGCGTGCCTGCGGACCGGACGCCGAGTGGACGCGAATTTCGTCGATATCAACTCGATGCGCGTTGAGATCTAGAATTCACCCAGCGGCACACCGTCATCCCGGGTGCAAAGCTGTTTGAGGACGAGTAGATCCATCTCATCGATCACAAACCTTACGGAACCATCTGCAATCCCGATATTCGCCCCGCCGGCGTGGGGGGAACCGAGGGGAGGATTGGGATAAGTGTTGAAGCAGCCTGCAGGAATCGGCATCCGGCGAGTCCCCACGGGATGCATCACCGTCGTCAAATTGTAGCTTCGTGCCGCGCTCGTCCCGGCAGACCGGTAATTGCTAAGCGTGCCAGAACTCTCCCCCGCCTTCAGCCAACCTCCCTTAGGGGCTCCGCCATCAAAGCGTGTCTGGATCCCCCCCGAGTCTAGAACGTAGTCCGATCCTTCACCTAAGATTGCGATCTGGCTGGTGCCATCCAGGGCATCACTCGTCCGGGTAATTTGATTGGCCAGTA
>CAZQUW010000095.1:20195-22127 GCA_964596215.1 uncultured Planctomicrobium sp.
GGCGATCGGCACGGTGATTTGCCGGGGGTGATTTCTGCCCCCCAGCGGGAAGCAGCTGAAGGTTTCGTGATAGCCATGCATCGCCAGCACGATCTGCTTCATCTGGCTTTTGCACTGCGTGCGACGCGCGGCTTCCCGTGCCTGCTGCACAGCGGGCAGCAGGAGAGCGATCAGAATGCCAATGACCGACATCACGACTAACAGTTCGATGAGCGTGAAGCCCAGCTGCTGTTGGACGTGGCGACGTCGAGGCCCAACGACGGCGTCATGAACTGGCATACAAAGGTACCAATGAGCGGTGAACTGCGCAATCACGTAAACTCTACGTAACTACTGAGATACATTTGTTGGGGGCAAATGTCAAGAGAAACCCTCGCGGCTCTCAGTGGACGTAAATATGCTGCAGTCACTTCATCTACTGGCTGGAACCCGTCCATAACGAGCTCGCGCGGCAACTCGTTACGCCGCAGGCGACGCACCGTGATTGACTCGCCATGACCCTGCTTGAGATCCAGACGAAAAGATCTGGAGGCGCCGCGAAGTGATTTCCATCGGGGCGTGCCTGCGTGCCTGCTTCATCCAGGTGCCAACTTCACCCGGGTTCCTGCTTTACCCCGGCGACACGTGATCCAGAATCGTGTTCAAGGCATTTTGCAGGACTTCGTCCGCACCAGATTCCGGGACAAACGCGCTGGCGTGCACCCAGAGTTCGTCCCATTGCTTGCCCCGACGCATGCGGATCCGCAGGATCCCGGGGCTGCTTCGTGGTCGCAAAATGGCGATCGCGTCAATCCGGCCAGAACTAATCAATTCAGTCAGATCGGTGATACTTCGAAATTTCATGAGAAACTCGCTCACTCGAGGGCCCAGAGAGGTCGTATCCCAAGGTATTCAACTTCTAATGAATTTACGTGACAGCAAATTTTCTTTTCCTGCCAGATTTCCGACCTCATGCCTGACCGGACTCAGTGTTGATTCCGGAAGTTCGCCATTTTGCCTATAACACCACCTTGATAAACGGCAGGGGTCAGCCGAACGCCACCTGGTCCATTCTGCGCGTCCCGGATGCCGCTGCCTATGAAAAAGTGGCCGACGTCAGAAAATCGGCCCGAAAACCAGAATGCATGGAGGCCGGACGAGCTCTTGCACCCCAATTGGAATTCATTTTGGAGGCAAAAGACTGTAGCCCGCTCGGCTCAAGCCGCGATCCAAAAAATCACGTCAGAGACTGGTGCCTGAACCGATGGCGTTAACGGAACACCGTTTGCCATTGCAAGTTGCGAAGGCCTGTTGGCCGCCGTAGAATGATTTGCGGTTAACTCAGTTCTGTCCACTCTCAGAGGATGCTTCTGTGGAGCATCAATCGGTCACTGTCTGGCTGCGCCAACTCGCGAACGGCGATCAGGAAGCTGCAAAAAAGTTGTGGGACCGCTACGGCCCCGAACTTGTCGAGCTTTCTCGTCGACGATTTGGCGGTGTGCTGCGGGCGTCAGACGATGAAGAGGACCTCGTGCAGAGTGTCTTTAAGGCACTCTGGACCGGGGCCACTGATGGGCGGCTGGATGGAGTGCAGGATCGGGAACATCTCTGGTGGCTGCTGCTGAAAATTACGCGCCGCAAAGCGCTGAACAGGCACGCGTATAACAAGCGCCAGAAGCGGGCTCAGAACACCATCTCGCTGACCAGAGATCTCGACGGTGATGGTTCGAACGCGCCGGAAGAACTTCTTCCCGCCGGTGATCAACCCCCTCCCGATCTGATCCTGATCCTCGCGGAAGAGCAGGACCGCCTGTTAAGTGTTCTACGCGACGATGTCCTGCGGTCGATCGCCCTCTGGAAGCTGGACGGTCACACTCATGAGGAGATTGCGCAGAAGCTGGGTGTGACCACGCGGACCGTCATCCGCAAATTTAACTTGATCCGGGAAATATG
>CAZQUW010000096.1:0-17512 GCA_964596215.1 uncultured Planctomicrobium sp.
CGGGTGCTCATCGAGCGCACCAGCGACAGATTCTTGAACTGCTTGGCAGTCTCCGGCAGGTGCTCGCTGATCTCGACGCCCGCCGCGGCCGTCTTGATCGGCTTGAACTCGCCACCATTCTTCGAACCGGGCTTCAAGTCCCACAGGTCGATCGTCGGGGGTCCGCCACCCATCCACATCAGAATACAGGCTTTTTGCTTTTTCTTGACGGTTTCGGCGTTGGCCTGCAGGTGTGACAGGAACTGCATGCCGGGCACCATCGCGACGCTGGTCGCCATGTGCTGCATAAAATGCCGACGGGACATGTCCGAAGGAATGATCAAACTCATAGTGTGGTCCTTGAAGGAATTGTTCGCTAAATGTTGTCTGGATTATGCCTGACGCGGTTGCCGAGCGATCTCGGTACGGCGTGAAAACAAGGGGTGGTCAACGATTCGTGCAGTCACGTCTGCCGGGCGACAGCGAGCGTTCCCGCTGTCGCCTTCACAGCCCGACTGGTTTAGTGGTTGAAGATGAACTCATTCGAGTTCAACAGGGCCCAGAACAAGTCCTGGTACCCTTCGATCGGCGTCTTCGCCCGTTTGACCAGGGTCTTGGCCGCGGCGATTTCTTTACTCGTCGGTTGCCGTGACAGGGCCGACATGTAGAGCTCTCGCAACTTGGTTTGCTCATTCCCCTTGTCAGCCAGCACGGTATTCAGATAGCTCCCCTTGCTGGCGTTGATCGCATTCTGGACGAGTTCCCCGTTCATCATCATCAGGGCCTGAGGAATCGTGCCGTTGAACGTGGTGGCTTCGTCATTTTCGTCGGTCCCGAACGCCAGCACGAACTGCTGCATCCACGACCGACGCTGCTGCTCAGCCTGCTCCCAGTTCGAGCGGCCCGACTTGTGAGCACTGGTGGCGATAATCAGCGAGTCATACAGCTGCTCGGCCGTCATCGACTTCACATACATGTGAGTGAACTTCGGACGTTCGCCGTTGGCGGGATTATCAATCTCATTCTTCGGTGTCATCTTGCTGGTCAGCTGGTACGCCTCGCTGTTGCAGATCCAGCGAATCAACTGCTTCAGATCGTACTTCGCCTTGACGAAGTCGGTCCCCAGTTTTTCCAGCAATTCGGGGTGCGAAGCCAGGTTATGCGGGCCCATGTCGTCGACCGGCTTGGTGAAGCCATAGCCGAAGAAGTGACCCCACATCCGGTTCACCATCGCATCCGCGACCTGGGTGCGTTCACCGGTAATAATCAGCTTCGCAAATTCCTTGCGGCGATTCGTATCGGCACTCGGGTCAATCTCGTGCTCTTCGTAGCGCGGATAGGCGACCTTCATCAACCCGTTGCGCGGTTCGAAGTAGACGGGACCTTCAAATTGCTGCGGAACCAGTTCGGCGTAGTCAAACACCATCCGGCCGGTCTTTTCGTCGTACTTCTGCACGACGTTCTCACGGCACTGCTTGAAAATGCTGTTGTATTCCCAGAACTGATTCTGCTTCCAGTCGTTGAACGGGTGATTGTGGCACTGCGTGCACTGCACCTGCAGGCCCAGGAACAACTTGGCGGTGATCGCCGTCGCCGGAACCTGGCCGTCGTTCAAGTGCGCCATCAGGAAATTGACCGCACCGTTCTCATCGTAACGCCCTTCGGCAGAAACGAGATCCGATACAATCTGATCCCACGGACGATTCTTGGCGAAGGCTTCCCGCAGGAACTTCTGCAGAGCTGCCCGGCGCTGGGGTCCGCCCATGTTCGCATTTCCGCCACCGCGACCGATCAGCAGATTGGTCCAGTTGGTGGTCCAGCTACGGACATATCCGGGATCATCCAGCAACTTGTCGATCATCAAGGCCCGCTTGGCCTTGTCTTTATCCGCAATAAAGGCCTCTACTTCCTCGACAGGAGGAATGTGCCCGACGATATCGAGATAGACGCGACGCAGCCATTCGCCATCTTCCGCGACCGCCGACGGCTCCAGCATGTTCTCGGTCCAGCCCAGACGCACCTTTTCATTGATGAAGGCGACGGTCTCGGCGATTGACCCCGATGCGCCGGTCGAATACGGCTCCTTGAACTGAACCGGCTTGGGGGCGGACTTTTCAGTCTCAGCCGAAGCCGCCGCCTCTTTGCTCGATTTGTCTTCTTTGCCTTCTTTGGCCCCTTCAGATTTCTTACCGGCCGGGGCTTTCTTGTCGGCGGCTTCCGCCGACCAATTCCCGGTCACCCAAGCGGCTCCCAAGGTCACGACGCAAATCGCGAAAGTGCCCATCCAGCGCCGAGCGTGACTCTGTCGAATCACTGTAACCATTGGCTGCATCTCCAGTTGTGTTAAACCGACTAGTCCCGTATCTCATTCCCAGCCGACAGCTGGCAAGTGTCGCCCGCGATCGTTGCGAGACGCCTAAGCCACTCCGTGACCGGGTTTGAGGATGTACCGGTAGAGATTTACCCCAAACTCTCCCCTCAACCTCATTCACAAATTGTTTGTGACGAGCGATTTTCGGGAAGAACCTCGAGTCCACTTTAACGATTGTAACGCTCGAGCCTCTTGGGAAGACATTCCGTGACATCGGCGACACCCCACCCCGCAGTCCTCGGGGCTCTGCCGCCACCGCGAACTCGACGGAATCCTGCGATGTCGCTGAACGTGCCTGTCGTCCGAAAATCCCGAGGCCAGATCAATTTGACTACGGCTTGGCCACACCAGGGATCGGGATCACCGGCCCGGACTCGCCATCGTCAGATTTTTCAGCCCCGTCAGACTGTTTCCCGTCAGACTCATTCTCAGGCGCTGCCTGCCCTGCCGGTTGAACTCCTGACGGAGGCTGCTCGGCAGGCTGTGGCTGCGGAGTTGTTCCCTTTTTGGGGATCGGCTGATATCCCGAGGCTGCATCCACGGACCGGGGCGCCTGGGCGACTGGTTCCGGACCACCGATCGGCACTGCCGGGACGGCTGGCTCCACCTTCGCGGGAGGCTCTGGTTGCTTCTGGGGTTGCGGCAGCTGCGGGCCGAGACCCGGTTTCGGCTGCGGGGCCACGGGGGGCAACCCGTCCTTGTTGTCGCGGAGGATCTGTTCGACTTCTTCGGGGACCGGCGGGCGATCGTCACCCTTCACGGCCGGCGGTGGCTGTTGACCAGCCCCCTCGGCCGCCGGGTTGTCGAGCCGCAGGAAGGCCATGATGTGATCGGTGGGGCCTTCCGCTCCAAACTGAGCGGCCGTTTCGAGCAGGACGCGGGCGCGAACCTGATCCCCGCTGATCATCAACAGGGCGCCCAGCAGGAACAGCCGGTCGGAAGAACGGATGTCTTCCCGGACCCAGGCGGCGACCGCCTGCGGCAACGCTGCCGCGGCCAGGCGATTTTCCTCACCGTAAATCTTCTGCGGGCTGTCACCCGTCAAGGGAAACTGGGGATCGAGTTTAATCCCGCGCTGGAATTCAGGGACCGCCAGTTCATAGCGACGCATCGCCATCAGCGCATATCCCATGCGAAACCGCGGTGCTGCCAGATCGGACGCGGCACCGGCCGCCTGCTTGTAGCGCGAATAGGCCTGCAGATAGTTCTGCTGCCGGAACCAGATATCCCCCTGCCCCTGCAAGTGGAGGCTGCGTTGCCGCTGCGCGACCGTCGACGGAGGCGGCGGCAGGAAGTTGTGCGGCCGGGCCATCAGCGGCTCGGGCTGCGCTGCCGGATTTGCGGGGCCCACGGGGCCCGGCTGCGGGTTGCCGGGGAATTGCTGCGGCCGGAACTGCGGCTGCTGGAAGGCATCCGGCTGCTGCCAGGAAAACGTCGGAGCGGGCCCGAACAGCGGGAACATCCCCTGCGGACCTTGCGGCCCGATCGTCTGGTACTGTTGAATCGGCCCGAAACCGATTTGATTCTGATAGACGGCATACCCCCCATAACCACCGTAGGCTGGGATTCCATACCCGTAGCCATAGCCGTAGCCGCCAAAAGGTACTCCACCGACGTAGAACCCGCCGAAGCCTGGACCGCCCCAGCCCCGACCGTGCACATGAATATTGCCGCCGGTATTGGGATCAAACTGGGCCGGGCCCCCATACCACGGACGGCCATATTGGCGTTCGTACTGGTAATGTGCCTGCGTCGGACCATAAAAACGGCCGGTGGGGCTCATGACGCGCGGGTACGCGCCCTGGGCAAAGAGGGGACTCGACGCGTCTTCCATGCCCACCGCGCACAGCCCCAGCAGGAACAACTGCAAACACCGCGACATCGACCAACTCCTTCCCGAACAGTTTTTGACTGGATCCATCGCTAAAAACTGTCCGCGTGTAGCCTACGCTGAATCCGCAACCAACCGCAAAGCGGTTTCCGCTGGCAGGGAGTTCAGCAACTTCGATTATGACCGTGCCGGAATGCCGAGTCAAGAAGTAGGATTTTTATGGGGGATGCCGGGGCTGCGAGGAATTGTTGAAGTCGCAGGCCCGCCCTCTCCAGAGCGCGGCAGACCCACAGGAAGTAATCGATTTAGACGAATCAAGAAGATGTTTTAGCCACGGATGGACACAGATCAAACACGGATTAATACCAATCAAGACCATCCACGCAGGATTTGAACCACTCACGCCTGGGACCAGTTGCAACTGCCGATTGGGGGTCAGTCTACGATGATCCGATCCGTGTTTGATCCGTGTAAATCCGTGGCTAAACTGCCTTTTTCTGCATTGTCTGACGCACCACATGCCATCTTAGTCCCGCATCGTCAGGCACAGCCTGACCTACGGCAATTACATCACCGAGAAATAGTTCTCGCAGGCGAAGTCGAAGGCGGCCGGTGAGACCTTTCGCGGCAGGCTTTTATACAGGCAGAAGTTGCGGACCTGCAGCAGTAGGTCGCGCGGCTGGCAGGCACGGAACGGGCGATTCTTGGCGCGGTAATGGGTGGCTATCAAGTAATCGAGAGCTTCGATCGATTCGCGGTCCATTTGAAAACCCTGCGACGGAGCCACCGCTGCAAACAGCCGGCGAAACTCGTCTTCGGTGGGATCGGCAACTTCAATCTTGTACGGAATACGCCGCAGAAAGGCGCCGTCGACCAGGTCCTTCGGCTCCAGGTTCGTCGAGAAAATGATCAGCTGATCGAACGGCACCTGCACCTTCTTGCCGCTGGGCAGGTTCAGGAAGTCGTAGCGTTTTTCCAGCGGGACGATCCAGCGATTGAGCAACTCGGCCACCGGCATCCGCTGGCGGCCGAAGTCGTCGATGACGAACGTCCCGCAGTTACTCTTCAGCTGCAGGGGGGACTCACAGACCTTGGTCTGCAGGTTCTGCCGGACTTCCAGTTCAGACATCGTCAATTCACCACCCGCGACGATGGTCGGGCGTTTGATCTGCACCCAGCGCTGATCGATATTGGAATTATCGAGCAACCCGGCGGATTGCTCCTGCTTGATGGGTTGATGCATGGACGGATCGAACAGGCGGATGATATCGCCATCAATTCCCAGGGCTTTGGGAATCCAGATCGTTGACCCAAAGCAGCTGGTGATCCGTTCGGCGATACTCGTTTTACCATTACCCGGTTCGCCGAACAGGAACATGCCGCGTCCCGAGTTGATCGCCGGCCCCAGGCGATCGAGCATCCGTTCGTTGATGATCAGATCGGAAAAGGCCCGGTGGAGATCTTCTTCGGTCGCGTGCTGCTTGGCGATGCTTTGCGCGGCCATCGCCTTCAGATAGTCCTTCAGCGTGACGGTGGCAGCCCCGAAATACGTGCATTCGGCGACATACCGCCGGGCCCGGTCGCGCCCGTTGTCGGTCAGCAGATATTCATAGTCGCCCATCGCCGCGGAGCTCTTAAAGACGACCAGTTGTTCGTGCTTTAAGGCTTTCAGGATGGGTTCGACGAGCATAAACGCCAGGCTGATTTGCGACGCAATCGCCCGGCCTGTGGCCGAACCGCGCGACAGCAGAAACTTCAGAATCAGCCGCTCAATATCTTCAAAAGTCAGTCCGGCCGCATCGAGAGATTCCGGGGCCTTGGGGGCGAACGGTCCATCCGACGGTTTGGGACTGGGACTCAGCAGATTATCAACCCGGCTGAGCAACCCGTTGATCAAGGAATTATTGCGGGCCGCAGCGGGCGGCTCGGCAGGCTCAGCGGCGGAGGGAGCCGGCTTGTCGGCGACCACTTCTACGGGCAGTTCAGCCACGGCCGTCGAAGCAGCGGATTCAGCGGCAGCCGGTTCCGCCGCAAACAGGGCCGCGGCGATCGAGGTGTCGGTGCCGGAACCAGCCAGCTTCACCAGCGGCTGAGCGGCACCGGTGGCCGGCCCGGCAGACCGGAGTCGACCAATATTCGTCTGCAGTTCGGCCAGGAACTCGGCGGGGGACAGTTTTCCAGGAGCAGTTGACATAGGTACGAGCTTGCGGGGTTCGAGCTTGGGATCAGGCTTCCATCACTGCGTCTGGACAACGCGCAGGCCGGAACTGGCCCGGTTGTTGCTCAAAACCGACATGACGCTGCAAACCTACGTCACAGAACCGGGCTCGTCAAAAAGGAGGTCGGCCAAGACAGACCGACGATCCCCCATAACAGTCGTTTCAGAAATGCTTTGCGCAGACTCCGGGCGTGCCTGGCAAGTTTGGTAGTCGGCCCGGCCGCCGGGGTGACTCAGCCCCCGAGAGACGTCGCTTCACCCAGAATTTCGCGCAAACGGCGGAGGGCGCGCAGGTGGCGCATTCCGGCTGCCGGTTGCGACAGCCCCAGGGCCTGGGCGACATCGCTGTTCGACAACTGTTCGACGTGGCGCATCAGGACGATTTCGCGATCGTCTTCTTCCAGTTGTTCCAACGCGAGATAAAACCGCTGCTGGAACTCTTTTCGCAAGGTCGCAGCGGCGGGGGTCAGTTCCTGGTCGCGCAACTGGGCGCCCAGATCGAGCGAAGAACGTTCGCCATCGCCCCCCTGCATCAGCGATTGCTCACGATCGGCACTGCGGCGTTGCGCCACACGGTGACGGCGATGCGTGTCGATCAGCTGATCTTTCGCCAACTGCCGCAGCCACAAATGAAACGGCAGCCGGGGATCCTGCATGTAATCGGTCAACCGCTGGCTGGCTTCCAGCAGGACATCCTGCACAATGTCGCTGGCATCGACCCGCTGCGAGATCACGCGATCCATCCGCAACTGCACCATCTGCCGCAGCGACTGGCGATGCCGCTCCATGAGCAGGTTCACAGCCGTGGGTTCGCCCCCTTCGGCTCGAATCAGGAGTTCTTGAGTTTCCGTCGAATCAGGCCACATGGAATCGCTCGCGGAGAACGCCTGGAGTCGGAAACGCTCAGGCCGATCCTATTATGAGCGAAATCGGGTGTCGCAACAACGTCGGAGATCAGGGGGAATGACGAATGTCGAAATCAGAATGACGAATGCAGGGCCCCTGTCGAATGACGAGATTCGAATGGGTTCAGCAGGGGCGAGCAGCTACGACGATCGATGTCCAACCGTGGCAAATCACCGAGTACAACATTCGTCCGGCCACAGATTGAAGCCCGATCATCCGCCATGGTACGATAAGCCAGCGAAATGAACCTGAAATACGAGCGGGGTCAGCCTGGGGGTTGACGGCACCCGGCTCAGCTATTGGCAATTTGCACTGGACAGCTTGAAGAGGCACGAGACACGGCATGCGTTTTACGAAGATGCACGGGGCGGGCAACGACTATGTGTATGTGAATTGCTTCGCGGAACCCTTTCCCGCGGACCCCGCCGCGCTGGCCATCGCGGTCAGTGATCGCCACAAGGGCATTGGCGCTGACGGACTGATCCTGATCTGTCCGTCCGAGAAAGCCGATGCACGCATGCGGATGTACAATGCCGATGGCAGCGAGTCCGAAATGTGCGGCAACGGCGTCCGCTGCGTCGCCAAGTACGTGCACGATCATGGCATCGCCCGGAAGGATCTGCTGCAGATCGAAACCGGACGCGGTGTCTTGTCGCTGCAGCTGTTCATCGAACAGGGGAAAGCCGAACGCATCCGGGTCAACATGGGGAAGCCGATCCTGCAGAGTGCCGATATTCCGACGACCCTGGCCGGGGACCCTCCGGTCAAGCAAACCCTGCACGTCGCCGGCCGCGACCTGCAGGTCACGTGCGTCTCGATGGGCAACCCGCACTGCGTGACGTTCGTCCCCGAGATCACCGACGAATGGGTGCTGGGGATCGGTCCGCAGATCGAAAAGCATCCGGCCTTCCCGCGGCGGGTGAACGCCGAATTCATCCAGGTCCTGTCGCCGCGTGAATTCAACATGCGCGTGTGGGAACGGGGTTCGGGCGAGACCCAGGCCTGCGGTACCGGCGCGTGTGCGTCCTGCGTGGCCGGCGTCCTGGCCGGACTGACCGAACGCAAGGTCCTGGCCCATTTGCCCGGCGGAGACCTTGAGCTGGAATGGGCCGAGACCGGTGAAGTCTATTTAACGGGCCCGGCGACCGAGGTCTTCAGCGGCGAATGGTAGCGCGGTCGCCTGCCCTACCCTAGAATTACCCCCAGGTCCTTCCCATGGCCTCGACGGACCTGTTGATCGACGGCTACAACCTGCTCCACGCGGCCGGACTGGGGCAGTCACGTTATGGACCGGGGGAACTCCAACGGGCCCGGCAGGCGTTGCTGCGAAAGCTTTTCGAACTGCTGACTCCCGAGGAAATCTCGCGGACGGCCGTCGTATTTGATGCGCGGCAACCCCCGCCCCATCTTCCGCCGCACTGGTATATCCACGGCCTGCGCGTCGTCTATGCCCGACCGCATGGCGATGCCGATCTGCTGCTGGAGCAGTTGATCGACGAACATTCCCACCCCCGTCAATTGACGATTGTTTCCAGCGATCACCGCCTGCATCGCGCGGCGAAATGCCGTCGCGCAGCAGCGACCGACAGCGACGAGTTCCTCAAGTTCCTGGAACATCGGAGACGCTCGACGGCTGATGTGCATTTGCCCGTTCCGGCAAAGACGGCCCCCACCAGGGACATCGCCGCCGCGGAACTGGCTTACTGGATGGGTGTGTTCGGAGACGTGAAGATTTCGGAACTCATCGAACCCGATCGGCCACACCAGTCTGCCAGGCGAAGCACGACGACCGCGGCACCGCCGCCGCCAGCCGTCCCCTCGAAACCCGTTCCGGCGCGCAAGCCGCGGGGCACAAGCAAATCTCGCGAGACCAGGCCGGCCGCCGACAAACCCATCGCTTCCGCCAAGGCGGCTCCAGAACTGTTTTCCGCCGATTGGATCAACGAGCTGCAACGCTGGGTGGATCAACAGCAGAGCTAATTGTTACGCGGAAAAGGCGGGCACGGACGGACCGGGAGCCCCGTCCCACGGTTCCCCGTTTCGTGCAAGCGACGCGGCATCACTCTGAACTACAAACCACGCCCAACGCGACACCACTTTGATCTAAAGCGCCGCAAATACGCTACACTTACAAAATCCCGGCATCTCGTCAATTACACCGAAAACACCGCAACCACATACACTATATTCACTTAACAACAATCACATCAAATCATTGAATCAATGGCACGGCCTGTGCATTAACAAATTCCCTCGTAAGGGCCAAATGCTGACCCGAACCACCACGACGATCAAACGTGCAATCGATCGCGATGTCTCAACCAGGCGCGTGAAACTTAAAGGTTCATGTCATGAAAAAGTTACTGATGATCGCGGTCGTGGCCAGTGCTCTGTTCGTCGTCGGCTCCGCCTCAAATGCCCAGGCCTCGGGTGGGGGTTATGGCGGCGGACACAACCACGGTGGGGGACACGGTGGTGGGTATGGCGGCGGGTACCGTGGCGGATACGGCGGTGGGTATGGTGGCGGGTACCGAGGTGGCTACGGCCATGGCGGGGGATATGGTGGCGGGTATCGCGGTGGCTACGGTGGCTACGGCGGCAACTGTGGCAATAACTATGGCTACGGTGGCGGTTACGGCTACGGCGGGGGATATGGTGGTGTCTACTACCAGCCCGGGATCTCCTTCGGGGGATTCGGATATCGCTGGTAGTGACTGACTGCGATCCGTCAACTCGGGAAAACCTGCCGCCTGGAAGATTAGCGAGGTGTCTGCTCGACACGCACGAGCAGCCCTCGCCAATTCCCGTTCTGAACGGGACGACAAGTTCGCGACGCCCGACCGTGGGCCGTTAACCGAGCAACTTCGAATTGATCTGGGCCCGGGTGACTTCGGGATCGGTCAGGCTGGCTTCGCGGCCGTCATGCGGATGAGTCAACCGGTGGTGATCGAGCCCCAACTGGTGCAGCAAGGTCGCATGCAGATCGTGGACGTTGACGACGTCGGTCACGGAGGCGTAGCCAAAATCGTCAGTCGCCCCATGCACATAGCCGGGTTTGAAACCGCCCCCCGCGATCCAGAGCGAAAACGCGTGGCGATTGTGATCGCGGCCATCGGCCCCCTGCGAAACCGGCAGGCGTCCAAATTCGCCGGTCCACATCACAATAGTGTCGTCCAGTAATCCGCGCTGCTTGAGATCTTTCACCAGCGCGGCGCTCGGCTGATCGGTCCGGGCACACAGGCCCTTCAGGCTTTCCGCGTTCTTGCTGTGTGTATCCCACGGCTGACCGCTCATGAAGAGCTGCACAAACCGCACCCCACGCTCTACCAGCCGCCGAGCCAGCAGGCAACGCTTGCCGTACTCTTCCGATTCAGGTCGGTTCAAGCCGTACATTTCGCGGGTGGCAGCCGTCTCCTGCGACAAATCCAACACATCCGGCACCGCGGTCTGCATGCGAGCAGCTGTCTCGAAATTCGCGATCCGTGCTGCGAGTTCTGTGTTCTCGGGGTGCTTCTTCAAGTGCTGACGGTTCAAGGTCTCCAGCAACCGTAGCTGGTTCTCGCGGGCGGTCAGCTTGGTCCCCTCCGGTGGCTGCAGATTGAACACCGGCGACGGACCCGCGCGGAACATCGTCCCCTGGTAAACCGCGGGCAGCCAGCCGGAACTCCAGTTCTTTTCGCCGTCGACCGGCAGGCCTCCCGGATCACCCAGCACCACATAGGCCGGCAGATTCGCGTTCTCGGTCCCCAGGGCATACACCACCCACGAGCCCCACGCGGGCATCCCGGCCATCAATTTGCCCGAATGAATCAGCCGCAACGCCGCTTCGTGGTCGACCGACTCGGTGCTCATCGAGCGGATCAGGCAGATGTCGTCCGCAATCGAACCGGTGTGCGGCAGCAACTCGCACAGTTCCATGCCACACTGGCCATGCTTGTGAAACTTGTACGGACTGCCGAGGACATTCCCCGCCTGCTTGTCGAAATGAATTTCGAGATTGCCGCCGGGATAGGGTTTGCCGTGCCACTTCTGCAGTTCTGGCTTGGGATCAAACAGATCCATCTGGCTGGGCCCGCCATGCTGGAACAGGCAGATCACCGACTTCGCCTTCTTGCCGGTTCCCGCGGCCGGTTCACTCGCGGCTGCGATATTCTGCAGCAGGCTGGTGAGGGCCAGCGAACCAATCCCGGTTGCCTGCGACGCCAGAAAGGCGCGGCGTGAGATGGAAGACCAATCGTAGAATGGCGGACTCATCGGGCAGGCTCCTGTTTGCTGGACCACATCGAGTATCATAAAGGTGTTGGTCTGGTTGCCGCCAGACAAAGGAGTTTGGTGAATGACGAATGACTAAATCCGAATGACGAAATAATGACCAATGTCGAATGACGAGAGTAAACTGGCATCGGGATCTGGCGATGTCGTCTGGCAGGCGGCGACCTTATTCCCCTTCGTCATTCGGATTTAGTCATTCGACATTCCTTGGTCGTTCTGGTTTCGACATTCGTCATTCCCCACCTCCCCTGCCCTGAGATTTTGTCTCATGCCCATCTACCTCGACCATCATTCCACCACGCCTGTCGACGAACGGGTGCTGTTGCAGATGCTGCCGTACTTTCGCGAGAAGTTCGGCAATGCGGCCAGTATCAACCATGTGTTTGGCTGGCGTGCTGCGGAGGCTGTGGACAAAGCTCGACAACAAGTGGCCGATTTGCTGCAGGTCACCCCGAAATCGATCGTCTTCACGAGTGGTGCCACCGAAGCCAACAATCTGGCACTCAAAGGGGTCCTGCGAGCCTCACCGCCGGGCAGCCATGTGGTGACCACGGCCATCGAGCACAAGGCCGTGCTCGACCCGTTGAAAAGAATGCAGCGACAGGGGTACGGAGTCACAATTGTTCCCGTCGACGGGACTGGGGAAGTCTCCCCCCAGCAAATCGCGGAAGCTCTTCGACCGGAGACCGTGCTGGTTTCGGTGATGTGGGCGAATAACGAAGTGGGGACGATTCAGCCCCTGTCGGAAATCCACCGGCTGTGCAAGGCCCGCGGCGTGCTGCTGCATACCGATGCCGCGCAAGCCGTTGGAAAACTCCCCCTGGATCTGGCGAAAACAGACGTTGATTTACTCAGTCTCTCGGGGCACAAGCTGTATGCACCGCAGGGAATCGGGGCACTCGTCGTGCGCCAGGGGGAACCCCGTATTCGCCTGGAGCCACTGTTCGACGGAGGGGGACACGAAGGCCGGCTGCGGAGCGGAACGTTGCCGGTGGCCCTCATTGTGGGACTCGGCGCGGCCTGCGAAATCGCCCGCCAGGAGATGGCTGCTGAAGCGGCTCGGTTGCAGAAACTGGCTCGTCAATTACAAGACGGACTCAGCCGCAGACTGACGGGCCTGGTCTTCAACGGTCACACCGCGCTGGCCGAAGAAGAAGGACCCGTCCGGCGCCTGCCGGGCAACGTCCACGTCAGTTTTGCCGGTGTCGACGGAATTGCGCTGCTGGCCAGCCTCAAAGAGATCGCCGTCAGCTCCGGGTCGGCGTGCACCTCGGCCGATCCGGAACCCAGTCACGTCCTGCGCGCCATGGGCATCCCCGAGGCCATGTCTCTGGCGAGCCTCAGATTCGGACTGGGCCGCGAGACAACCCCCGAGCAGATCGACTTCACGATCAGCTACGTTGCAGAAACGGTGAATCGTCTGCGCGGTTCCACGTAAGGGGTTGCGATAGTCTCACATCACCCACCCCTGATGTATCCCGTCAAAAATATCCGCCGCCAACTGGATATTCATTCTTGCGCAAGTTGTTCAGCAGCCATGCCTTACAATCACATCTCCGAATCCAGATGGATCACTTCGAAAAACTCGGGGAAAACACCCGCCAAAATCGCCTGCCTTCACACAATCTTAACAATTGGGAAGTAGTAATTTCACTGATCTCTTCACAAACTGTTGACGTTGACTTCCCCGTGAGGAAAGTACGTGTGCGATGAGGGGCCGATCTGTGATCGGTCGCGGCAACAATCGCCATTCCGATGAGTTATCTAAGGAAGCAGATTTTATGAGTTCTGGACAATCATGGTCCAAATTAGTCGGTCTGTTGTTGGTGATGGGTCTGGCGGCGGGTTGTGCTGACGCCAAGCAGGGCGGACCGGCGGGGGGCGCTGCGGGCACGACGGCAGGCCAGGGAGCAGCCGTTGTCGAATCGGTGGCCAATGTCCCCGGCTGCGAAGGGGCCGTCCTGCCTAACATGGAAACCATTGAAAAGGGGAATTACACCCCCCTGTCTCGCCCCTTGTTCGTCTACGTCAACAAGCAGGCGTTGAAGAAGCCGGAAGTCGCGGGCTACGTCAAGGTGATGCTCGGCAAAGCCCAGGATTACGTCGAAAAAGCTGGCTTCATCAAGTTGAAAGAATCGCTGCTCAAGGAACAGCAGGCCAAGCTTGACGCCGAAATTGCCGACGTCAAGATTCCCGAAAAACTGACCTCCGGGTCCGTTTCCGCGAACGGCTCCAGCACCGTGTTCCCCTTCAGCGTCGTCGCTGCGGAACTCTTCGAAAAAGCCCACGAGAACGTCCGGGTCACCGTCGGCAAGAAGGGGACGGGCGGCGGATTCGAAAAATTCTGCATCGGGGAAACCGATATCAGCAACGCGTCGCGCCCCATCAAGCAGAGCGAAATCGACAAGTGCAAAGAGAACAAGATCGAGTTTCTCGAGTTGACCGTCTGTATTGATGGACTGACTGTCTGCGTGAATCCGGCGAATACATGGTGCAGCTGCCTGTCGGTCGAACAGTTGAATGCCATCTGGGAGCCGAACAGCACCATCAAGAAATGGAACCAGGTGAATCCCGCCTGGCCGGCCGAAGACATCGAACTGTTTGGTGCCGATACCGATTCCGGAACATTCGACTATTTTACAGAAGTGATCGTCGGCAAGACGAAATCGAGCCGCTCAGACTACACGGCCAGTTCTGAGGACAATGTGCTGGTCGTCGGAATTGCCGGCAACAAGCATGCGCTGGGATATTTTGGCTATTCTTACTACGATAAGAACCGCAAAAAGCTGAAGGCGGTAGGGATCATTCCTGCAGCCCAGGCCGAGAAGAAATAGCCGATCACCAGGTGACCCGACTCTTTGAGTCGGGTCTCCCCGTGGTTGTCATATCAACAATGCTCCCGACTTCGAGAGTCGGGCTACAGGTGCCCGTTTGACTAGCGCCACACTGTCCGCCGCCGAGCGGCCCTCGCTGCAGAAGCGATGGTCCCTGACGACACTGAAAGAACAGTGCATTCGACTGGTCTTGTTCTGCTGCGCGCTGCTCTCGGTCGCCACGACTGCCGGGATCATTCTGGTCCTGTGTTCCGAGACCGTGCTGTTCTTCTCGCAAGTCTCGGTGGTGTCGTTTTTCGGCGATACGGTCTGGCAGCCGCAATCGCTGGATAACCCGCGGTTTGGAATCTGGCCCCTGGCGTGCGGAACCTTCCTGGTCGCCGGGATCGCCGGGTTGATCGGGATGCCGCTGGGACTGCTGTCGGCACTCTACCTCAGCGAATATGCTTCCGAACGCAGCCGCTCTTACCTGAAGCCCACTCTGGAAGTTCTGGCTGGAATTCCGTCAATCGTTTACGGTTACTTCGCACTGGTATTTTTAACTCCCTATGTGCTGCAGCCGTTCTTCTCGACAGTCTTCGGAATCGAAGTCGGTGGCTTCAATGTGCTCAGTGCAGGAATCGTGGTGGGCATCATGATTGTGCCGACGATTTCGTCCTTGAGTGAAGACGTCCTGCGATCGGTGCCCCGCGGTTTGCGTGAAGCCGGTCTGGCCCTGGGATCGACCAAGTTCGACGTCAGCGTGCGGATCGTGTTGCCGGCCGCGTTGTCGGGCATCATGGCAGCGTTTCTGCTGGCCTTGTCCCGGGCAGTCGGTGAAACGATGGCGGTGACAATTGCAGCCGGCAGTCAGCCTGACCTGTCACTGAATGTCTTTCGCTCGATTGAAACCATGACCGCCTACATTGTGATGGTCAGCCTGGGCGAGGCGTCTGTCGGTTCAATTGAGTATCGCAGCCTGTACGTGGTGGCGATGTCGTTGTTCCTGATTACGCTGGCGATGAACGTCATCGCGCGATTCATTTTGCGGCGTTATCGGAATGTCTACCAATGAATCAATCTGCCTTTTCTACTGACCCTCAGCTGGCCGCCCGCCATCGTTCAGGCCAGATGTTCGAATGGGCCTGCGCGATTGCCACCTGGCTCTGCCTGGTCATCCTGGCTACCATGCTGATCGGGGTGGTCGTCAAAGGCTGGCCGCACCTCAATTTTTCCTTCCTGACCCACTTTGATTCACAGATTGATCCGGAAACGGCGGGCATCAAGGCTGGCCTGTGGGGCAGTTTCTGGCTGATTGTACTGACCGCCATGTTCTCGATCCCGGTCGGGATCGGTGCTGCGGTGTACCTTGAAGAATACGCCAAGCCCAACTGGTGGACCCGGCTGATTCAGTTGAACATTCTCAATCTGGCTGGTGTCCCCTCGGTGGTCTACGGCATCCTGGGGGTGACCGTCTTCGGGCATATGTTCGGTCTGTTTGGCGACTGGCCTCGTGAACCGGTCTGGCACCTGCCGTTTGGCGACAAGGTCCTGACCGGGGCCCTGACACTCAGTCTGCTGATCCTGCCGGTCGTCATCATTTCGACTCAGGAAGCACTGCGTTCGATTCCCGCTTCGTTGCGGCATTCGTCCCTGGCGCTGGGTGCGACGCAATGGCAGACGATTCGTTATCAAGTCCTCCCCGCGTCATTACCGGGAATCTTGACGGGCATCATCCTGGCCCTGTCACGAGCGGTCGGGGAATCGGCCCCGTTGATCATGATCGGGGCCCTGACTTACGTCAGCTCGACCCCCGGCAATATCGGTGGTATTTCCGACTTTTTCACGAAACCGCAGGGAATTGTGCAGGCCCCCTTTGATCGGTTCACGGCGATGCCGCTGGTGATCTACAATTGGGCGTCGCAACCGGATGAAATTTACCAATCACTGTCAGCCGCCGGCATTGTCGTGCTGTTGCTGGTGTTATTAATCATGAATACTGCCGCCGTTGTCATTCGCCAGCGTTTCCAGAACTGGATCCGCTGGTAACCCAGACCGAAATCGAGGCCACCGAATTGAGGACCTCTGTTTCACTTCCCGAAGCTCGTGGTAAGATAAGTCGCGGCATGAGGCCGACGGAAACAGCCAACTTCGCTTACCAGGTTACTCGACGAGAACTTTCGGACTCTCCCGCACAATGCGGTGGGGAGGCCAATCGACGAATTCGGACTGGCCAACCACACGATTGCTAAAACTTGAAGGAGAGCCTGTGCTCCCGTCATTAAGCCAAGTCATTGCCGAGAAAAAAGCCGGACAACCCCCTGCGCTGGGACACGGTGCGGCATCTCACGGCACGCCGGATACGGGTATGCCCAAGATCGAAACGCGGAATCTGAATTTCCACTACGGTCAGCGGCAGGCGCTGTTTGATATCAACATTCAAGTTCCGCAACGCAACGTCACCGCCCTGATTGGCCCATCGGGCTGCGGCAAAAGCACGTTTCTGCGGACCTTGAACCGCATGAACGATATTGTGGACGGTGCCCGGATCGAAGGTTCTGTCCAGCTCGACGGTACCGATATCTATCATCCCAACATCGACGTGGTGGCCCTCCGCAAACGGGTCGGCATGGTGTTCCAGAAGTCCAACCCGTTTCCCAAGTCGGTCTTCGACAACGTCGCGTTCGGCCCCCGGATCGCCGGGCTGACCGATCGCAAAAAACTCGCGGAAATCGTCGAGTCCTGTCTGAAGCGCGCGGCCCTGTGGGAAGAAGTCAGCCACCGGTTGAAGGATTCCGCCCTGGCTCTGTCGGGGGGGCAACAACAGCGTTTGTGTATCGCCCGGGCCTTGGCGACTGATCCGGAAGTCCTGCTCATGGACGAACCGGCGTCGGCGCTTGATCCGGCATCGACGGCCCGCGTGGAAGACCTGATCTTCGAACTCCGCCGCAATTACACGATCATCATCGTGACCCACAATATGCAGCAGGCGGCACGCGTCAGCGAATGGACGGCTTTCTTTTTCCAGGGCCGTCTGATTGAAATGGATCGGACCGATCAGCTCTTTACGAAGCCCAAGGAAAAAGAGACCGAAGATTACATCACCGGTCGGTTTGGCTGAT
>CAZQUW010000096.1:17612-19889 GCA_964596215.1 uncultured Planctomicrobium sp.
GATCGACACAGATTGAACACCGATCAGACCAGGGTCAAACTGAGTTCTCTCCGGAGATTGGCTCCATGACCTCGGCATCTCAAGGTGAGCTCTCATCTGGATATCATTTATCGAGCTCAATTTGATCCCTGCTGTGCCTGCAGCGAACAAACTCCTTTCTGTCTGCTCTCCGCGTCTCCGTGGTGCAATTCTGGAATCAGGCCAACGGTCAATTCCATGGGGTCTGACGGGCCGGGAGCCCCGTCCCACTGTTTCAGCGGAGCCCTCGAAATCCCCGGACCTGTTTCTGCAGCAGATTATTCCTGCCCATGGCAAACAGTCAGGTCTCAAGGATTGTCGACAACTTATCCTGTGTGTTAAAAAGGGGATGCGCAAAAACGTTGAATTGCCGTACCTGATAATCAGCGACGGCCCCTGCTCCGTCAGCCCGAAGTACACGCCCCACTCGAAACCTGGACGCACCGTTTCAACTCACGCATTTGATGAAACGGCTCACAACCGATCGCTGGCCCCCACGCCATTCTTCAGCTGCGATCGCGTCAGCATCACCCAGGTCAATCCAACAGGAGACATGTTGCAATGGCGAGGAAAAAAGTCACCACCGTGGCCACGAAACTGGCCTCGGATGGTCGTGCTTTGCGTAAACAACCCTTCACACGCTCCCAACTGGCGGAAATCATCCGCCGCATAGAGGCCGCCACGGGAGAACTCAAGTCGATCTTGAGCAACATGGATCGCGAAGGCTTTCACGATCTCCACATCGATGGCGCCAGCAAGGGCGACCGCGGAATCACGCTGCTTAAAGAATTTTCTCTACATACCGAGTTTGCTCTGCGACAACGGATGCTGAGCGAGTAATTTAGACTTCTCCTGGTAGTTTCGCACTCCGCTGATGGACGACTGGATTCCGCCCTGACACTTGATGAAGGATGCTGGCTATGCGCACGCAATTGATTCTGGTGGGCTTGTTCTGTCTGGCGACCACCGGCAGCGGAGCCGCCGAGAAATCTCCCCCCGCCCCCGCCGGCTGGACCACGGTGGCCATCCGCGAGGAAATTGCTCCTGAGTTTTCCGTTAATCCGCAGGGCGGTCCCGACGGCCAGGGAAGTTTGCTCGCCCGCTCGGACAGCCGTGAAGGTCTCGCGGGATATTGGAAGAAAACGTTCCCCGTGGAAGGTGCGAAGTCATACCGCTTTCTCGCCTGGCGCAAGACCGAAAACGTCACTTCGCCCCGACGCACAGGGATCGTCCGAGTCCTCTGGCAGGATGCCGCCGGCAATCCCGTCGCGCACGATGAGCCCTCCTTCGCGTCTTACCGCCCCGGGACAATCCCCCGCGCTGAACCCGAGTTTCCGCTTGATAAGCAAACCAGTTCCGCGGGCTGGACCGAAGTCTCGGACATCTATCGAGCCCCCGCGAAAGCGAAGCAGGCGGAAGTGGAGCTCCATTTTCGCTGGGCCCCCGCAGCGACAGTCGAATGGGGCGGGGTCTCCTTCGCCGAAGTCCCCACACCCGCCCCGCGCAAGGTCCGGCTGGCCACGGTTCATTTCCAACCCCAGGGCGGAAAGACCCCGGCTGACAAATGCCGCCTGTTCGCACCCTTGATCGCCGACGCCGCCCGGCAAAAAGCCGACCTGGTCGTCCTGCCGGAAACACTCACTTACTACAATACCGGGCTGAGCCTGGTAGACTGCGCCGAACCCATCCCAGGCCCCTCGACGCAGTACTTTAGTGAACTCGCCAGGCAGCATAATCTTTATATCGTCGCCGGCCTGCTGGAACGGGACCGGCATCTGGTTTACAACGTCGCCGTGCTATTGGGCCCCGACGGTCAAATCGTCGGCAAGTATCGCAAGGTCTGCCTGCCACGAACGGAAATCGAGGGAGGCATCCAGCCGGGTAAGGACTACCCCGTGTTCGACACGCGGTTCGGCAAGGTCGGCATGATGGTGTGCTATGACGGCTTCTATCCCGAAGTCGCTCGGGAATTGAGCAACCGTGGAGCCGAGGTCATTGCGTGGCCGGTCTGGGGCTGCAACCCCCTGCTGGCCGCGGCCCGGGCCTGTGAAAACCACATCTATCTGGTCAGCAGCACCTACACCGAACCATCCGCCAAATGGACCATCTCGGCCATCTATGCACAGGATGGCCAGGTGCTGGCCCAGGCTCAGGAATGGGGCACGATCGCCATCACCGAAGTCGACTTGAATCGCCGGCTGCACTGGTCGAGTCTCGGCGATTTCAAAGCCGAACTCACCCGCCATCGGCCCGAATAGT
>CAZQUW010000096.1:19989-21491 GCA_964596215.1 uncultured Planctomicrobium sp.
TGGTCGAGTCTCGGCGATTTCAAAGCCGAACTCACCCGCCATCGGCCCGAATAGTTCCACATGCGCTGCACATGTAGCTGGCCGGGCGGGCGTCATACATCCACAACGTCAACGGTTCGCTCGGCGATCTTTTTAGTCTCCAACCAGGACCTGCTTCCGGATGTCTGCCAACGTTCCGTTCAATCCTCCCTGCGTCATCGGGCTCGGGGAAATCCTGTGGGACATCATGCCCACAGGGACGTTTCTCGGTGGTGCACCCGCCAATTTCGCTTTCCACGCGAATCAACTGGGGGCCCGCGGCCACGTCGTCAGTGCCGTCGGCAATGACGAACTCGGCCAGCGCATCGTCGATGAATTGGGCCAGCTCAGTCTCTCCACCGTGGGTCTCCGGCGGGTCGCCCATCCCACCGGCACGGTGACGGTCACGACGGTCGATGGCCAGCCCTCCTACACGATCCACACCGCTGTCGCCTGGGATTATTTACCCTTCGATAACGACTTGCAACAACTGGCCACGCAGGCCGATGCGGTGTGCTTCGGCAGCCTCGCCCAGCGGTCACCCGCATCACGGCACAGTCTGCAAGCGTTCCTGCGAGCCACCCGCCAGGATTGCTGCCGGGTGTTTGATATCAACTTGCGCCAGCACTATTACGACGCGTCCACGATTCAGACCTCACTTGAACTGTCGCACGTCTTAAAACTGAACCACGAAGAACTGCCCGTCGTAGCCCAGCTCCTGCAACTGCCGGCCGATCCCGAGTCGACCATTCGCGCACTGCTACGACGCTTTGGTTTGCGATTGATCGCCTTGACGCGCGGCGGTGACGGCAGCAGCCTGTATACTAACTGGCGAGTCTCCCATCATCCGGGACACCGCGTCGAGAAGATCGCTGATACGGTCGGAGCGGGAGACTCGTTCACCGCCGCCCTCGTGATGGGCCTGTTGCATCAGGACGATCTCGATGTGATCCACGACCGGGCGGCCCGCCTGGCCAGTTTTGTCTGCACGCAACGTGGGGCCACGCCGCAGATTCCGGATGACTTACGCCGCAAACTGGTGGACTGAGCCGGTGCCAACATCAAGCGAGCATCGTGGGACGGGTCTCCCGGCCCGTCCGTCCCTTCTTTATCATTCTTCGCGACCTTCGTGCCCTTCTGTTCCAAATCTTTTGAACAGAAGCACACAAAGAACACGAAGGTTTGAAAGACGCATCTGACCCTTTGAAGGATCTTTGAGTTCTCACGAAGAAGGGACGGACCGCTCTCCAGACCCGTCCGTCCCTTCTTTATCTTTCTTCGCGACCTTCGTGCCCTTCTGTTCTAACTCTTTTAAACAGAAGGTCACGAAGGACACGAAGGTTTGGGAGACGCGTCGGACCATTCGAAGAATCTTTGAGTTCTCACGAAGAAGGGACGGACCGCTCCCAGACCCGTCCGTCCCTTCTTTTCTTTCTTCGCGACCTTCGTGCCCTTCTGTTCTAACTCTTTTAAACAGAAGGTCA
>CAZQUW010000097.1:0-21278 GCA_964596215.1 uncultured Planctomicrobium sp.
AACGCCGCATCCTTGTTACCGCGGCCCTGCCCTATGCCAATGGTCACATCCATATCGGGCATCTGGTGGAATACATTCAGACCGATATCTGGGTTCGCTTCCAGAAGCTGCGCGGACACAACTGCCGCTTCTTCTGTGCCGACGACACGCACGGCACGGCGATCACCAATCGCGCGCGGCTTGAGAAACGCTCGGAAGAGGCGGTCATCGCAGATATGCGCGAGGCGCACATTGCCGACTTTGCTGGTTTTCAGATCGAGTTTGATAACTACGGGAGCACCAATAGCTCAGAGAATCGCGACACGTGCCACCTGATCTGGAAGTCGCTGCGGGAAGAGGGCTACGTCGTCGAACGGGAAGTCACGCAGCTGTTTGATCCCGAGGTCAAGCAGTTCCTGGCCGATCGCTTTGTAAAAGGGACCTGTCCAAAATGCCGTTCCACTGAGCAGTATGGAGACAGTTGTGACAAGTGCGGGTCGACTTATAGTGCGACCGATCTGATTGATCCTGTGAGTACCCTGTCGGGGGCCAAGCCGGAGATTCGGACGGCGGCCCACCTCTTCGTGCAGATCGAACGGCTGCATGCGTTTCTGGAGGAATGGACGCAGACGGGGGATCACCTGCAGACGGAAGTGGCGAATTATCTGAAGGGGAATTTCCTGGGCGAGCCGTTGCGCGACTGGGATATTTCGCGTCCGCAGCCCTACTTCGGTTTCGAGATCCCCGACTCACCGGGCAACTGCTGGTATGTCTGGTTCGATGCTCCGATCGGCTACATCGCTTCAACGCGTCAATGGTGCGAGCAGAACGGCGAGAACTGGGAAGACTGGTGGCGTGGCGATCAGGCGGAGATTCATCACTTCATCGGTAAGGACATTACTTATTTCCACACCCTGTTCTGGCCGGCCATGCTGCAGGTCGCGAAGTTGAACCTGCCGACCAAGGTTCATATTCACGGGTTCCTGAATGTCGGCGGCGAGAAGATGTCCAAGAGCAAGGGGACCTTCATCCGGGCGGGCGAGTACCTGAAGTTTCTCGATCCGGCCGCTCTACGTTATTACTTTGCCTCCAAGCAGGGGCCGCGACTGGATGATCTGGACCTGAATTTCGACGAGTTTGTCGCCAAGGTGAACTCGGACCTGGTGGGCAAATTTGTCAATTTGCCCAGTCGCACCGCGCGGTTCATTGAGCAAGTCGGCCTGTCGGCGGTTTATCCCGATGACGGCGGGTTGTTTGCGCAGGCGGCTAAGGATGGTGAGGCGATCGCGGAGTTCTATGAGAGCTGCGACTACAGCAATGCCATGCGCCTGATCATGGAAATTGCCGATCGGGCGAACAAGTTCGTTGAAGACCGGGCCCCCTGGAGTCTGAAGAAAGATGCTTCAAAGGCGGGCGAGCTGCAGGATGTGTGCAGCGTGGCCGTCAATCTGTTCCGGCAGCTGGCGATCTACCTGGCTCCGGTGTTGCCGAAGCTGGCTGAGCAGGCCAGCAGGTTATTCAACAGTCCCATTACCCATTGGAATGATGCGCGGACGCCGCTGATCGGGACACCGCTCAATAAATTTGAACATTTAATGCAGCGGATTGATCCGAAGAATGTGACGGCGCTGGTGGAAGCGAGCAAGGAAGATCTGGCGCCCGCTCAAGCTGCCAGTTCCGCCGGCGATGGTCCGGAAGCCCTGCAGGCCGAACCGCTCAGCAGCCCCTGCACGATTGATGATTTTGCCAAGGTCGATCTGCGTGTGGCCCGGGTGTTGACGGCCGACGCTGTGGCCGAGTCGGACAAGTTGTTGAAACTGACGGTGACCCTGGGGGGGAGCGAGCAACGGACGGTATTTGCTGGAATTAAGTCGGCCTACGAGCCTGCGGCGCTGGTGGGGCGTCTGGTGGTGATCGTCGCCAACCTGGCTCCGCGGAAGATGCGGTTTGGGACCAGCGAGGGGATGGTGGTGGCGGCCGGCCCGGGGGGGAAAGAGGTGTTCCTGTTGAGCCCCGATTCCGGGGCCGTACCGGGACAACGATTGCACTAATTCGCGAATCCGTGGTCAGCACATGAGTCTTGTCCTGGATGTCCTGTCCGCTCTTGGGTGCAGGCAGCGACATCCAGGAAGAACGGGACCGCCGGGACGCCAGGTGAGCTGGCAGGCATCAATTTTCAAGTTTTCCGGAAAAGTCATGGTGAACAGCATTGATCGCGGTTGACCAGGCGCCCATTCTTTCTAAACTTTGACGGCTCCCCATCTTGTGTTGTCTCTGGAAAAAATGTTGCCTCGGCTATGAAGACCGTCGAACTCACTACGCAAGTCATTACGTTGCTCGCTGCGGCACGGCGAATTGCGCTGGAGAACGACGCTCAGGCCATCGTCCTGCTGGCGGATGTGACCTACGATTTTCAGGCTGTTCAGCGTCACCTGGAGCGGATGACCATCGTCGTCGGCTCGACAAATGATGAAGTTCAACGCGTTGCCAAAGCCGACGGCTTGAACGTGATTGACTTGCAGCCCGAGGTTGAAACGCGACAGGCGCAACTCAGTCAGACGCTGCTGGAAGCGATTGCGGACGACCTGTTGAAGACGGGGGATCGCATCATTGCGCTCTACGCCAGTTTCGAACGGGAGACGATCGATACGCTGAGTATTGTCGATCTGGGGGACCATCTCGAACGGTTGACTGCGCGCGATCTGCAGCGTCTGGAAACTCAGGTGCCGTTGCCCACGTTACGTTCGGTCGTCGATCTGGCGGTCGAAGTGGGGCGTGAGGGGCGTGAGGGCAAAGCGGTTGGAACCTTGTTTGTGGTGGGCGATCACCGGAAGGCCATGAAGCTGTCTCACGAAGGGGTACACGATCCCTTTCGGGGATATCCTCAACGCGAGCGGGAACTGCGTGACCCGCGTGTGCGGGAGAGCATTAAAGAACTGGCCCAGCTGGATGGTGCGTTCATCATTTCGGCGGACGGGGTTGCGATTTCTGCCGGGCGGATTCTGGATGCACCCGCGCAGGGGCTGACTCTTTCCAAAGGGTTGGGCTCGCGCCATTGGGCTGCGGCGGCCATTTCCAAATCAACGCTGGCGGTGGCGATTACGGTTTCGCAATCGACAGGGACTGTGCGGATTTTTGTCTCGGGAAAAGTCGTGCTGCGTATCGAACCGCTCGATCGCGCCATGAAGTGGCACGATGTCGATACCGAGCCCCCCCCTGCCGGCGAATAGCCCGCGATGGGGCGGGCACGCGTGGATTGGGCAACGAAGATCCGTCCGGCAAGGACCTCGCAGGTCTTCCAGCAATTCACCGAATCACGGAGTTTTGGAGTCCTGGGATGCTTCGGAGAAGGCCGCTTCGAACCAGCGCTGGAAGAGCACTGCGGCAGGTTCTTTGTCACCCGGTTTGCGGTCGATGAAATGGAGGTGTTGCGCCCGAATTAACTGCCGGATGAGATCGTCGCGGGGGCCGATTGCGTCGGGCTCGGTCACGCTGGGGTGGATGACGACGCAGTCCCATTCCTGGTAACCGAAGCTCAGCGACCAGTTCATGATCCAGGTGTAGGAATTGGCAAATTGCTCGTCCTGGCCGGCCGCCGCAGCACGCGGAACCGCGATCAGGACGAGGTTCGGGGCCAGCTTCCGGACCGTGTCCTGGGCCTCCTTTTGCAGTTCGGCCAGGGACTTACCGGAGGTCTGCCAGACAGTGACTTCGACTTGGGCTTGTTCGTTCAGCTTCTTCAGGACCGGAGCGATCTGCGTGTCATAGGGAGGCATGGCGAGGACGCGGATCGGCTGGTTTTGTTTCAACCGGGCGACTGTTTTCTTGAGGGCCGGAGCGAGAGGACCGACATCTGCCAACTGGGCTTGCTGACCGGCGATGACTTTGCACAACTCCTGGGCCATCAGCTTATGTCCATCCATGTTGGGATGAATTTCGTCACTAAGTGTCAGTCGCCAGCCCCAAGGGTCGCGTTGCCGATGCGCTTCGCCGGCCTGGTATTGATCGCAGACCGGAACGGACATCTCGCGTCCGACTTGATGGAGGATCTCGCAATACTGAATCAGCTTGCTGCGGGGGCGACCCGCGGTATCAATGACGGCATTCGGCGTGCACAGGACCACCTGGGCCTTCGCCGCGCGGCAGCGGTTGACCGTTTCAATCAGGTTTTTCTTGTAGACATCCATGGGGATCCGCGTCACATCATTCAGGCAGAAACTGACCGTGACGAGATCCGGCTTTTTGCTCAGGACATCGGCATCGAGCCGCGCCAGTCCATTTTCAGTGGTCTGGCCGCTGATGCCGGCGTTGATCACTTTGATTGTGGAGTTCGGATGAAGCCGCTTGAGGGCCACTTCGAGCATTTCGGGGTAAGCGCCCCAGCCACCGGTGTGGTAGTAGACTCCGGTTACGCTGTCGCCGAGGCAGACGATCGTGACCGGCTTGTCGAAGTTGAGCAGCGGCCGGCTGTCCGGCTTGGCCACAGGGTCCGCGGCAGAGAGATCTGTCACCGGCCCGAGGGTCCACACCATGGCCGCCAGCGTGGCGAGAATTCCAGTTGATCGCGTTACTTGGATTCGCCGCATGGGAACGCCTTTCGGGTGCTGTGCCGTGGTGTGAAGTGCCTCGAGATTGTGGCGCGTGATTGTAGTATCAGACTCTATTGATGCGAAGTGCTGGGGGAAGCTCGGGGATACGGTTTATGGTGATTGGTGTGGTGATCGTAACGCCGTTCGCATCTGGCACGCGGTACCGTTGGTCACGGGGAGATCCAGGCAAATGCCACATCGACGTGTTGACGTGGCCGCGTGCAGACCGCAAGGGATTCCCCATTTTGTGAGCTGCCAGTTCTGGCGGGCGACGGCCCGGGAGACCAGTCGTATGACTCTATCAACCGGCGAAATTTGCCGAATTCTCTTTTCTTCTGGCTTAAAATGTGCTATCAGGAGGGGGTGGAATGGAATCCTCGACTTGGGAGCGTGTGTCAACCTGCCTGGTTGCGCGACCCGAGTGGCGTGCAGGGAGCGGCACCCGTCTCTCCCGGCGCCTGCGAGCCGATTCCGTTTCAGCCCTGAGTAGCCGGCTACGTGATGCTCGTCTTCCCCAGGGTTCCGCAGTGTGAATGTCGTAGGCACATTCGCCGTTTTCGGTCAGCGACGGGAAAGGACTCCCATGCAGAGTGTCATTTGGAAGCTGTCTGCGCTGGCGACCGTGGTCGGGATGGGCTTGACCGGGGTCGTGTATCAGCAAGGTGGTTTCGGCAAGTCGGGGGTCAGTCCGACGTCTGCTGCTGGGACACCTGCCCCGGGCGCTCCTGTTCCGAAAGTTCCCGGTGGCAAAACGCCCGACGGCAAACTCGCGTCCGCGGACTCTGCCGATCCGTTTGCGGGTGGCGAGTCCGCGCCCAATCTCGAGTCGAATCCGCCTCAAGGGGATCCCGGTGCCTCAGACCAGCCCCCAGAAATGCTCGCTGCCAACACCTCGGAAACCGGGGATGAGCCAGCCATGACCAGTACCCGATCTCGAACCAGAGCCCGTGCACGGACCGCGACACCCGAAACTGAGTTCGTCGATGCTCGAGCGCCCCAGGGGGCGGACAGCGAAGACCCGTTCAATCCAGGCGGTTCATCCGGCACTGGAAATCCCGGGCCAGCCGAAGCACCACCGACACCGGGAGTCGTGCGTGGCGTCGATCCGGCTCAAATGGAAGGCTCTGTTCCGGGTGACCAGGAATCAGATGTGTTGACCTCAGACGATCCGTTTGGAAACCGGGGAGCCCCGGCGACCGCGACTCGAACAGCTCCCCGAGGGAACCCGGCGCGATCCACGGCCAGCCGCTCCCGCCCCAGCATGAATGAGCCTGATGATGATGTCATACGGCGGCCGGGGCCGCAGGTCCCGCCGGCCGGTGTCAACGATTTTGATGCAGGCAACGAGCCGACAATCGAACAGCCTCCGTCAGTTGTCTCAAAGTCCCGCTCGCGCCCCCGTCCCCGGATGTTCGACGAGGAATCGGCGCAATCCGCGCCGATGGATCCCGCTGCAGCAGAGATCGTCGAGCAGGTTGCCGCCGATCCGCAGGACGGATCGATCAATCATTTTCAAACAGATTCTGCCCCCTTGCCGCGGACTCCGGCGGGGAATCGGAATCGACCGCGGATGAATGATGAGGATGAGTTCCCGCAAAAAGGGGCCGGACGCGTGGTCGATCCGGCTGCCATCACCGAAATGCCGGGAACGGGCCCGAGAACTCGGCCGCAGGGTTTCGCCGAAGATGACGGTAGCAACGTCGAATCATTCGGTGCTTCGCCAGCGGACGGAGCACAGCCAATTCTCAAGCGGAACCAGGAGGCAGACACGACCGACCTGGGGATGACTCCCGCCGTGGCGCAAGGAGGGCGGCGGACCCGTCCCAACAAGCTGACCGACGATAACGACGATGAGGGCCTGGCGGCACCCCGACCCGGCGTGCCGGGCGTACCATCTGGCAATGTCGATCCGGTCGAAACAGGATCTCGCGGCCGAGAGATTGAGCCGGAAATTACCGATTCGGTGATCCCCGCACCGACTCAACGCCCTTCCCCGTATGTGATGGACATTGAGCCCAATGATCCGGCCGGAGGTGCCAAGGGACAACCGCAATCCGAAGGGGCTGTGTCTCGGGACGCGGAGACCAGGGTGATTCCGGTTCCCAATCGGATGGGGGGCAACGCAGCGGATGCTGGGACAGCGCAGAACGGTCGTGGCCGGCCGCAGGTGACCATTGAGAAGCGGGCCCCCGCCACGGCCTATATCGGGCAGCCCCTGATCTATCAGATCTTCATTCGCAATGTGGGGGCCGGGGTGGCCCGGCAGGTCGTCGTCGAGGACATCGTGCCCGAAGGCGTTGCCATGCAGGGGAGCATCCCGCAGGCGGAACTGGTCGCGAACAAGTTATCATGGAAAATCGGCAGCCTGAAGGCCGGCGAAGAACGCAAGATCTCCGTGAAAGTGATCCCCGGTGCGGAGGGGGCCATTGGCAGCGCGGCAAGGGTGAGTTTCGTCGCCGATCCGGCCCTGTATGCCTCGACGGCAGAGCCCGAGCCCGTGGTCCCGGCGACTCCGGTGGGGCCGAATCCAACGGTTCCGGGGACGGCCGGAACCGTGCAGCAGACCAGCGGTGGCCCCATTGCAAGCCTCGACAACAGCGGTGTCACGCTGGACATCCAGGGGCCCCGACAGATCGGTGTGGGGCAGGCATTCGATATCCGGTTTCGTGTGACCAACCGCACGAATCAGGCGGTGACGGATGTCATGATTCGTAAGATGCTGCCGCCGGGTTTGCAGCATCAGACTCGCATTCAGGACCTGGAATATCGCGTGGGAACACTTGCCCCGGCAGAAAGTCGCGATGTCACGATGACCTTGACCGCGATCCAGCCCGGACGGGCTGTCAGCCGCGTCATGATCATGGGGGCGGATGGCCGCGTGTTGCAGTCGCAAGATTTTTCGATTGATGCGGGGGCGAGCGGGAATCAGTCAAGCAGTGCGGACTTGCCGGTGACCCTCGAGCGGCTGGGGAGCACGCGGCCGGCGATGAACCGTGCGACCGCTTACGCCAACCGGCTGACCAACCGGGGGACTCAAGCGGTCAGTCATCTGCGGGTCACTGAAACCATTCCCAAGGGGATGGAGTTCGTCAGTGCCGGAGACGGCGGACAGTATGACAAGGCAACTCGGCAGGTCGTCTGGAAAGTCGCGAGCCTCGATCCCAAAGCGGCGACCGATCTGGAGATTTCGCTGATTGCCAAGGACCAGAACCCGCAATTAACGGCAGTCGTGGTGGCGGATCGTGACGGCAATCAGCTGCAGACTGCGGCCCAGGTTGCTGCCGGGGGAGCACCGCAGCTTTCTGTGGAAGTCGTGCCGCCGCAGGGACCGGTGCAGGTTGGCGATCCGGTGGTCTATGAGATCCGCGTGGCCAACAAGGGGACTGAAGTTGTGCAGCAAGCGGCGGTGCGCGTCAGTGTGCCGGCCGAATTGCAGTTGGCCAGAGCCGGCCCGCTCAACGCACGCCGGGAAGGCACAGATTTGATATTTGATGCAATTCCGGCCTTAAATCCCGGACGGCAGGCATTATTGACCGCGGAATTCATCGCCCTGGCACCGGGCGACACGCGGCTGCGGGTGCAGTTTGTCGGAGCCCACATGAAGAGTCCCGTGTTTCAAGACGAGAACCTGCGAATCGCCGCCAAGTAACGTCGCCTGATTCTTCCGAGGCGATCTCGCGAGCCCCATTGCTGGCCCGGTTCTGGACGGTCAGGTGACTGTTCCGCCAGGTGTCGCAGTTACTGCATCAGGGGGTGTCATCGCTCTCCAGCGCCGTTTCAGGCGACAGCTCACGATTCATCAGGTGGGAAAACAACATCAGTCCCGGGAAGAAATTTGGCTGGCTGGTTTCTTCGCTGACCACGGGCTTCTTTTGTCCTTCCGCCCAGATGCGGAATGTGCCGTCGGCGATATCAAAGTTGATAATGGACGCGAGGGGTATCAGGGTCGGTTGTTTCCGGCCGGTCAGCGTCAGTCTGCTGTAGCTGAGATTCTCCCCCTGAAATTGCAGATACGGAATCCACGGACAATTTCCGTATCGCGTCCAGTAGTCTTTCATGCGGTCAGAGATGGCGATCGAGATCTCGTCACGAAGGCGATCGAGTTCAGTATCGGCATTAAGGATATTGGCGCTATAGTTGATCGGTTTCAGGCCTAATCCGGGCATCGGCACAAACCGCATGGTCAGCGTCGTCCCGTTATAAATCCCGTGTGAATAGCGGCGTAGCGCGACGTACGACAGGCTGGCAATCTCTGAGTATCGCAGCCGTCGGTCGGTAAACATGCCGCGCAGGTGGATTCCGAACGAGTGGCGTCGAAAGCGGGTTCGGCGCTGCAGGGTCAGCAGCGAACTGCCCGCGACAGTCAGCGATCCCAGCACAATCGCGGTGACGGTCATTCGCATACGGCGGCGCGGACCGCGCTGGACCATGGCACCGACGATCATCACGAGAGTGAGGAATGCCAACAGGCAGACCAGGGACCAGCCCATGATGACGCTGGTTCGGGAGCCGGGACGGCGCTCAAAGATCATGCGACCCAGGTGCCCTGCCGGCAGACCGGCTTCACTCTCGACATTGCGCTCGGACATGAGGTCCTTGAGCATCAACACCAGCAGGTGGGCATTGGCGGTTTTTTCTGGAATGCGCCCGATGGGAAGATCGTTTCCCTTGCGCCAGATATTCACGTGATCGTCGACGATTTCGATGGCCGACAGATCGGTGATCGCAATCACTGCAGTCGAGCGAGTGGACTTCAACAGCAGCTGGCCACGTTCCAGTCCCCAGCCATCTCCGGCCACCCGTTCACCCTGCTGATAGGCGTGCCTGGCCGCGCTATGCAGTTCGTTGATAATCCGCACGACGAACGTTTCCAGCGGATCGGGCATTCTGGGTTTCAGGTGCGAGATGCAGACGATCCGCTCGGGGATCGACGTGGTTTCGACCCAGATGATGAATCGCCGAGTCACCGTCTGCAGGTTACCCCAGAAGTAATTCTGTTGCTGGGATAAGCTGACGCACATGACATCGTCGTCCAGATAGGTCCGCTCTCCCTGTGCCGTCGTGTAGACAAATCCGTCCGCAGTGGGCTGCAGGTACCGCCGGCGTTGCCGCAGCACGACCGCAAGAATGCCGCCCCCCACCGCCAGTCCGAATCCTAAGGCGAGCATCAGCAATGCTGCGGGGCGGGCGCCGCGCAGCATCAACAGGCCGCCCATCAGCAGGCCGACGCAACCGAGCAGCCAGCTGATGCCAACTACCCAGATTGGGTCATGGCCACTGACTAACTCGCCGTCCGCTCGGGTGAGATCCCGATCCATATTGATATTCAGTTAGCTGCAGGAAATGTTTTCGAGCCATCCGGACGATGCGAGGCGAGCATGTCTGTACCGAATGGGTATTTTACTCAAGACAGTATAACGTGCCGGTCTCGTATCTGTCCTGTTACGCAGGCTGGGTGCTGCGGTCAGGCTTTTCGGAATTCGGGCAGTGGGTACTCATTGAACGGCAAGCCGCTGCCAGCCAATTCCTTCAGCCGCAGCCAGCCCCGTGTGATGAGCACCTCCCGCCGCTGAACGTCGACCGGGTCCAGTAACCGTTTGTCGAGCGGGCCGGTCACCACTACCGGCTCAAACTGCGGATCAACGATGAACTGAGCCTGAATCGGATTGCAACGAATATGCCGTTCGGGGGCGGTCATTAACTGGCGCGGTGAGATTTCACCGATAACCAACCGCAAATAAAGGTCGCTATCGGTGATCTCGGGGACGTCGGCGCCGCAGACTTCGCACAGATAACCCTGGTCACACTTGGCCATGAACACAGTTCCAATTGGGCAACAAGAAATGGAGTAATGGCAGATGGCCACCTCCATGATAATCGACGCCAGCGGAAATGTGTCGCCTCGGGAGAACTTTTCGTGACCCCCTGGTGTCAATAACCTGACGCTCCGGTGTCGAGCGAACCACGATTGATGACGCCACGCGAAGTATTGCTGAACCCGGGCCGCTGTTCATAAAAAAAGCCCGGCATTCAGCCGGGCAAAGAGTCAAAATGTTCCTGACATGTCCTGCACGAACCTGCAGAAGTCTTACGCATCCATTCGCCGAACAGTCTCGTCCGATCCGACTGTCCGAACTTCTCCACGATCATTGGCTGCCCAGCCAATGCCCACCATCGCGACTGTCAGTAACAAGATGGCTACGATTTCCATAATGCGGTTCCCGGCTAAAAGTTGGCGCCTGTCGTAATTGCCACGCTCCGTCGTCATCGCTGTGTCAGCTTTGACAAGACTGTACCCATCCTGGTTCAGTCCTTGATCCCTTTTCAGGTGATCATGCTGCGAACATTTGGCAACCCGTGTGCCGACTAGGAATAATTCGGCAAAGAATGAGTCTAAATTGAGACGAAATAAGACTTTCCACACTTCCTGGAAGACTTGGAACGCGGCACGCGAGTTTGCAACGTGTCCTCAGAACCGCGTCATGTGTACTCGAATCCGCGGCGCTACGTGGATAGAAACTTTTTCGTCAATGGCCAGTGAATTACTCAAGGTTGACCGACCGTTGACAGCGAGTGCCTTTCCGCCGCTGTTTCGATGGCATACGATGACATTCTTGAACGAGAACTCCTGAAATCCGATAAAAAACTGCCTGTTTCCTGGTCCCTGTGCAGCGTTTGATCTCAACCTGTTCGACCAACTGACATGAATCCAGTGGATACTTCGCCAATCGATTCAAAACATTTATTGGTTTTCGTGAACCGAAATCACCTCCCACTGTAATTTAATACGACTTTCGCGAGCGAATCCGATGGTTTTTCTGATCGATAATTACGACTCCTTCACGTACAACATCGTGCAGCGGTTCGGCGAAATTGACCGTGACGTGCAGATCGAAGTGGCTCGCAATGACGAAGTGACTTTGGACGAAATTGGCGCCAAACGGCCCGATCGCATCATTATTTCGCCGGGGCCCTGCAGCCCGACGGAAGCCGGGATTTCGATGGCGGTCATTGAACGATTTGCGCCCAAGGTCCCCATTTTGGGGGTTTGCCTGGGCCATCAGTGCATGGGCGAAGTCTTCGGCAATCGGGTCGTCCGGGCCCCGCGCCTCATGCATGGGAAAGTTTCGCCCATCTATCACGACAATCAGGGAGTTTTTGCCGGTTTACCCAATCCCTTTATTGCCACTCGCTATCACAGTTTGTGTATTCCCTATGGCAACGGCGAATTACAGGGAGGCTTGAAAATCACTGCCTGGACTGACGAACCGGATCAGCCGCGGGAAGTCATGGGGGTGCGCCATGCGACCTATCCCATTCACGGAGTACAGTTTCATCCCGAAAGTTTTTTGACCGAGCACGGTATCGAGTTGCTCAAGAATTTTCTGAAACTGCCCGGGGCCCAATGGTAGTTGCAGCGTGAATTTTCCGGTCGTTGGATCGCATTTGAAGGACAGCCTCATGCTCACGGTCTCTGAAGCCCTGACCGCCGTCATTGCTACGGTGCAGCCCGGACCTGTGGTCGAGGTGGCATTAGAAGACGGATTGGGGCACGTCCTGGCCGAATCGATTGTCAGCGATCTTGATTCACCGCCGTTTGACAAGGCTCTGATGGATGGATATGCGCTGCGCCTGGAAGACCTTGCCGAGCGAACTGAGCTGGAAGTGATTGAAGAAGTGACTGCCGGTCGCTTACCGACACGCGAGGTCGGTGCGGGCCAGGCCACCAGAATCATGACAGGGGCTCCCGTGCCGGTCGGGGCTGATCTGGTCGTGCCAATTGAAGATACTGATTTTCAAGCCATAGACCGTTCGACGCTGCCGGGCCGAGTCACCGTTCGCAAATCTGCCCCCTGTCGTGCCGGGCAGTTCATTCTCAAACAAGGTGCGGCCGTACGGCGCGGAGCGCAGGTGATGGCCCGCGGACGCGTGTTACGAGCCCAGGAAATCGCGGCCCTGGCGGAGTTGGGCTACGCGCGGATGCATGTCGTGCGTCGGCCGCGGATCGCAATTCTGGCCACGGGTGACGAACTGGTTCCCGTCGGCGAAAAACCAGGTCCGGGGCAGATCCGCAATTCGAATGAACCGATGTTGGCCGCACAGGTCCTGCAGGCAGGGGGTGAGCCGGTCCGGCTGGGAGTGGCGAAGGATGACCGGGTGGCACTGGGAGAACGGATCCGGGCGGGGTTGCAATCCGATTTTCTGTTGCTGTCGGGCGGTGTCTCTGCGGGCAAACTCGATCTGGTGCCGTCGGAACTCGCGTCGGCAGGGGTGCAGCAAGTCTTTCACAAGATCCAGATGAAGCCCGGCAAGCCGCTGTGGTTCGGGATGCTGCCGCCGGCCGGGGATCGCGCACCCTGCTATGTATTTGGTCTGCCTGGCAATCCGGTCAGCAGCATGGTCTGCTGTGAATTGTTTGTCCGGGCCGCGCTGCGACAATGGAGCGGTCTGAAACCGGCCATCGCCGCGCCGCGCACGGCCGCACTGGTGGCTGACATCTCGATGTCGAATAATCGACCGACCTATCACCCGGCGCAGTTCGAGTGGACCGCCGCCGGGCCGGTGGTCAGCATCGTCGATTGGATTGGATCATCCGATCTTTGTGCGACAGTAGACGCCAACTGCATGGCACTGTTTCCGCCCGGCGATCGCGACTGGAAAGCCGGGGAAACGTTGGAAATTATTCCCTGGTAGGAACTCAAAGCCGCTGACGATGAATTCGTAACAATTTCTTGAGCACGCGACGTGAGCCAGAAATTCCTACGAACTCATCGATACGAAACGAGGCCCCGTCAGCCAGCCGGCGGCGGAGGAGGCGGGGAGGCGAACAAGCCTGCCAGCGTGGGGACTTGGCTGGCGGGTAGCCAGTTGGCCTGACCATTCGCCCAAACGAGTGTCGCGGCATTGATCTCGCGCGAGGTAATGCCTTCCACGAGCTGTTGTGTGGAAAACGGTCCCCGCGTCTGGCCGTTTACAGCCACATGCCATTGCACTGCCGTGGGCAGCGGGGGTGGAACCGCCCCGCCCGCAGCTGCTACCGGCATGGCGGTGGGGGGAACACTCGCCTGGGTGACGGCGTTCGCCATTTGACCCGCCATGGCGAAACCCATTCCCAAGCCGAGTCCACTGGCGGCCGCTCCACCCGCAGGATTGCCCGCCGCCAGCGGCAGCGAATTGGCAAACTGATACTGCTGATAGCGGCCCATATCGCCGAGCACACCCATGCTGCTGCGCGTGTCGAGAGCCTTCTCGACCTCTTCCGGCAACGACACGTTAACGATCGATAATTGCGGAATCGACAGGCCGTATTCATCATCGATGCGTTCACAGACCAACGCCCGTAAGGCGTCGGAAAGTTGCTGGTAACTGCTCGAGATATCCAGTGCCGCGATCTTGGCTTTGCCCAGCATTTCCGCGAAGGCGGTGGCGATCAGGGACCGCAGCAACTCGGTGATCTCATCCGCTTCAACGACGCCGTCGGTCCCCACCAGTTCCTTCAGCAACGCCTTGGCATCGACCGCCTTCAGCGAGTATGTTCCGAACGCGCGAAGACGAATCGGGCCAAAGTCTGCATCGCGATACATGATCGGGTTCGGAGTACCCCACTTCAGATCGGTGATTTGGCGCGTGCTGACAAAGTACACTTCCGATCGGAACGGGCTGTTGAACCCGAATTTCCAGCCCATAATCGTGGACAACAGCGGCAGATTGTCGGTCGTCAGGGCATAATTGCCGGGTTCGAAGAGGTCTGCCAGCTGTCCGCGGTGTACAAACACCGCGACTTGTCCCGGCCGGACAATCAGCTGAGCGCCGTTCTTGATTTCGTTTTGATAACGCGGGAAACGCCAGACCAGCGTCTGCCGGTTGTCATCGATCCATTCAATAATGTCGACGAATTCACCACGAAGTTTGTCAAACAAGCCCATGAGTGATCTCCGTGAACATTAGGAGCGGAATTGAATAGCAGCACTGAACCGGACCGGTTGCGTCTTGATTCTATCGGCGGATATTGCCTGGAATCAAGGAGTTGCAACCGGTATTACTCGCTCGCGGTACGGTTGAGTCCCTCTGGAAAGTCCATGGGGAAACACACTTCCCAGCCTCCCAGAGGGATTCTCGCAGCACACTGTCAGTGCCGCACACTGGAGAACGCAGATTTGCGACGAGTGGATCACAGAAATTGTGACGCGCCTGATAGAACGGGATGTTTCGAGTGCACGGCATGCCGGAGAGTCACGGTCGCGAGTCTGTGGCTCCGCGGGAGCGTAGCCTGCCAGCGGCGCGACAACTTGCCTCTGTAGGTTCCTGTCAAAAGATTCCTGGCAAATTATGTTGCCGGGTTCGGTGCCGGTTCCGTTGGACCGACCACGCTGACCACGACTCTGTCGGAGCTTTCCGGCGAATTCGTTGTCTCCGGCCGATCTGTGCTTCCCGGGCAAGCTTTCGCCAGTTCGGGCCAGCTGATTGCATTGCGGCCCCCGGCTTTCGATTTGAACAGTGCTGTGTCAGCGGCCGCGATCAGTTCCTGCGCGGTCAGACCATTCTCAGGATATGTTGCGAAGCCGCCGCTCACGGTCGGATGCAGTTTGGTTTCCTGCCAGGCGATCTTCGCGTGCAGCAGATGTTGCCGGATCAACTCGCCGATCCGAGCGGCCCCCAGGGGACCCATTCCGGGAAGGATTACCGCGAATTCGTCCCCTCCGTAGCGTGCGCAGAGGCCGCGATCGCCGGCCCGCAGATGGGACAGGCAGTCCCGCAAAATGCCTCCAAACACTCGTAGTACCTGATCGCCAGCCGGGTGGCCGTGGCTGTCGTTGATCGATTTGAAGCGATCAATATCGAACAGGATCAGCGATAGCTCGGAACTCGTCGCATAGGCGATCTGGAGTTCTCGTTCCAGTTCGCTGTCGAATACGCGTCGGTTCGCGATCTGCGTGACCGTATCCAGTTTGGCGAGGCGTGAAACTTCTGTATGTTGAATCAGGAACGTCAGTTTTTCGACATACAAGTCGGTCGCCCACTGCACCAGATTTTGCTGGACAGTCGACAATTGCTCGCCAGAGGAACGCGTCACACAGAGCATTCCAATCGGCTTGAGCGGTGTCGCCACCGGCATTAAGATCGCCGAGCGAAACTCGTGCTGCAGCCCCATTCCGAGCAGAGCGTATTCATCAAACAGCGTGCCCCTGGAGCGATCAGCGGGGGCGCTGCCCGACGAGGTCTCAAGGTGCTGATACAGCTCTCGCATCTCGATCGTCGGTGGTCCACCGCTGAAGATTGGCAGACTCTCGGTACCGTCCGCTGATCGAGCGGAAAACAAGACCACAGATTCCGCGTTCAGCCGAGTCTGCAGACTTCTCACAAATTGCTGTGTCAACTGCAGCGGCGTCTCGAAATGATGGTCAAACAGGTTTCGCAAAGCGAGTCGGTCAGCGCTGACTCGCAGTTCCTGTTCTTGTACGGCGTGTATTTCGAGAGCCTCCAGGTGGCGCGCCAGACCTGTGCACAGGCGCTGGACCAGTTCCGTTTGCTGCTCGACCGGAACATCGGCTGGGAACAGGCTGGAGGTCACCAGTAACCCAAAGCAGCGTTCGCCATGTCGAACGCCAAATACGTACAACTGCGATCCGCTGCGATTGCGATCAGCCGACCCGAAGTTCAGCAGGAACCCGCTCTTAGCCACTCGCGGATCTCGGAATATCACCGGCAGTCCGGACCATAGAGGCGTTAAATTCGAGTCTTCAAGATCGACGACATCCGGGGGGCATTCCAATAGCCCGCGATTCTGCAGAACGTGCGGTTCGGGATGTAAGGCAATGTAGGCCGCCCAGCCGGATTTGAGATCGGGCACCAGCCGCTGCAGCAGCGTCTGGACAAGTTGTTCGGTCGGAGGGGCAGCAATGAAATCTCGCAGCAAATCGTTCTCGACGGTCGCCACAGAACAATCACGTTGCGTTTCCCGAAACTGGTTTTCAAGTTCCTGCAGTGCGGCACTGACGCGGGCGTGCTCCTGGCGGATGCGTGTCATGCGATAGAGATACAGCAGATATTGCAGCAGGCACACGAGCGACAAAGAAATCAAGTAGCCACCGCTGACCGACTGGCGGGCGAATTCGATAAGCGTGGGAATGATGGCTAACGGGAGCATAACGGACCGCGCTGATTACAGAGAAACGTTTCCTCGTCAGTCCGCGGCGAGGTGTTCGAGCACTTCAATGTGGCCGGATGGTTTTCCACAACGTCCCGATCCGGTCGCTGATCGCCAAGATCACTTGTCTGTATCTCGGTCGTTGTTTTTGCCAGTTTACATTTTACGAGCAATCACGATTCGCGACACTGACAGCTGAATCATGCACAAAGGCTAGCTTAACTTTGAATGAACACGCCGGAACCATCGACGCCAGACATTAATCGATGCGTAATTGTACCGGCGTGATCTGCAGACACGGGCAATTCGACACGTATTGCCTATTCGCTATCATTGTCACATTTGTTGCCTTGGAAAGTGCTGGTGCGTTCACAGGTTTCTGCGTCAAATTACTAAATGGGACGCGGTACGGCGAATTGTCCCCGATCCAGACGTTGCCATGCCGAACCCGAATTACGGGGCCTCGGGAGCCTGTCTCGACAACCTGCGGACTTCACGACCCGACCTGGATTGCGACGGGCGACTGCGCATTCAGCAGTTCTCGAACTTCGGCGGCGATAAAAAACGAACCCGTGATGCAGATCAAATCTTGTGGCCCCGCCAGTTTGCGGGCCATATTCCAGGCGATTTGCGGATCGCGTGCCACATGCACGTGGCGATCACTGACCGTACGCGTCATCGCAAATAATTGCTCAACGGGAACGCTCCGGGGGTTACTGAGATAGCATGTCAAAATGATGGTGTCGAAGCGGGGCAGCAATTGCCGCAGCATTCCCTGGACGTCTTTGTCGCGAGTCGCCGCAAAAATGGCAATGCGAGATTTTTCTGGAAAATGCTGATCCAGCGTTTGAATGAGAGCCGAGATCGACGCCCAGTTGTGCGCGGCATCCACAATGACTAGCGGATTCTGGCCCACCACTTCGATACGTGCAGGCCACTGGACCTGTTCGAGCCCGAACCGGATGGCGGGCAGGTCGATCTTCCATCCACGCGAGCCCAGTTCCGAGACTGCCATGACGGCCAGCGTCGCATTGTGGGCCTGGTGTTCCCCGATCAAGGGGAGCGGTAGATCGGGAAAAGTTTGCCCCCCCTTCTGGATGGTGATGCGACCCCCGATGGCCCGCGGATCCGTATCGCGCGCGTGCCGATACTGGAAATCACGTTCCAGTTGCGTCAACGGGGCATCTCGCTGCTGGCATACTTCGGCGATGACTTCCTGGGCCGGCGAATTGACGACGCCACTGATGACGGGTACGCCGGTCTTAATAATGCCCGCTTTCTCCCGGGCAATCTGATGAATTTCGCTGCCGAGAAGATGCGTATGATCGCGACTGATGCTGGTAATTACGCAGACTTCGGGGTGGCAGACATTGGTCGCGTCCAGGCGTCCCCCGAGACCCACTTCCAATACGACGATGTCGGCGTGCCGCTGGGCAAAAAACTGCCACGCCATGGCAGTCGTGATCTCGAAATAGGTCGGGCTCATGCCGCCCAGTTCCTGATCGAGTTGTCCGACCGGCTCCAGCAAATCGTTGACGAGCGCCACGATTTCAGTCTCGGACGGTTGGATGCCGTTCACCGTCATGCGTTCTTCGAATTTTGAGATATGGGGCGATGTAAACAGCCCGACCCGGTATCCGGCAGCCTGCAGGATCGAAGCGATCATGACTGCCGTGGAGCCCTTCCCTTTCGTGCCGGCAATATGCACCGCGGGAATGCGTTCTTGCGGGTTGCCGATCGTTTCCAGCAATCCGCGCATTCGATTCAGCTTGAAGTCACCCGCCGAATAGGCGGAACTCTGGACCCGCTCGTAATTGATGCGGTTGTAGAGAAATTCCAGGGCTTGCTGATAGGTCGAAAGTGTACTTGGCATCTCAGTCCGCAATTGCGGTATCCGCGGGCGAGACGCCCGTTGTTATATTGTGATTGTATTGTGAATTGTGTGTCTGCGTGATCGCGATTCAGCTTACTGCGGCTTCTTCAGTTCTTTGATTCGCAGGTTGCGGAATTCGACTTTCAACGGACCGCCCGAATGGACCTGGACGGCAATGATTCCGGAACGTGCAATTTGGTCGTCGAGTTCCTTGTAATCCACCGTGGTCACGCCGTTGACCTTCAATGTAATATGGTCACCTTCGGCACGGATCAAATAGGTGTTCCAGTCACCCTTCTTCAGTGATTTTTCCAGTTCCGGGGGAGCCTGGACCAGGATCTTGTTGCGTCGATGTTCATCGTACAGGCAGCCCCAGTATTTCTCCCCCACATCGGCCTGATAGCCGGACACCGCGGAACTTTTGGGATCGCGAATTGACCGAAACTGGATGCCGGTGTTGCCGACACCCTGATGCAGTTTGAATTCCAGTCGCAGTTCAAAGTCGGAGTAGGTCTTTTCGGTCGCGAGAAACTCGTTCTGTTTGATTCCCGGTGAGTCCCCCACCAAGTTCCCGTCGACGACCTTCCACAATTTTAGATCGCCTTCCCAGCCCTTCAAATCTTTACCGTTGAAGATCGACACGAAGCCCTCTTCGGGCTGCTGTCCTTCCGCACTGCTGGCTCGCCCCGGCGCTGTTGTCAGGAAGATCGCGACTGTCAGCACGGTCAGCGACGACAGTAATTTCGGATGAAACATCGAGTCACACTCCTGGAAACACAAGTTGAGGCGGACTTGGTGCGAACAGGCCAAGGATCTGTCCGAGTTTACAACAACAAGCCCTGTTCTGCATCCACCAGCGAAGACATTGTCGGGCTCGCATCGCGCGGGGCACTCTGTCGGCAGGTCAAACGGTCACCACCGTCTCGAATGGCGTATATGGGGGTGTTGAGCTGCCGACGAGGCCTCTGCAACCATTGATTCCGACGGCAAGGACTTCGCGCAGGATCGCCCCCCGTTATACTCGGTGCGCAAGATGATCTGTATGAACTTTAGCGCGGTAGCCGGGCTTGCGAGGCCATTTCTGTTCCTGATTTGCCGCGACGGGAGATCAATCGGTCCACGCGTGCGCTGCCGCACCGCGGGCTTGGCTTTGAAGTGAAACACCCAGACCCGATGACAGTGCCTACCCCCTCCCCTGATGGCTCGCCCACACGCCGCAATTGGACGTGGTGGAGCTTTCAAATGCTGGCCCGAGTCTTTTTCGCCATCTGGTTGCGTTACCGGGCACGCGGCATCGAGCATATCCCCGCCAGTGGGGGGGGGCTGTTACTGGCCAATCATCTGAGTTTCCTGGATCCGCTGATGATCGGTTTGCCACTCAGCCGGCCCATCAGCTATCTGGCGCGAGACAGTTTGTTTCGTGTGCCGGTCATCGGTTGGATTTTGCGGAACACCTACGTCAAACCGATCAACCGCGAGAATGCCAGTACGGCGAGTATTCGCGAGACGATTCAGCGAGCTGAATTCGGGTTTCTCTGCGGAGTTTTTCCCGAAGGAACCCGCAGCGAGACAGGTGAAATGGGAGAGTTCAAACCGGGATTTATCGCTCTGGCCCGGCGGCTGGAACTGCCGATTTATCCGGTCGGGATCGCCGGAACGCATCTGGCGCTGGGGCGTCATAGTTGCCTGTTAAAGCCTTACCGGGTCCGAGTGGTCTTTGGGCCCCCCATTCTGCCCGCGGAAATTGCCGAATTGAAGGTTCGCGGCCGCGAGCGGGAACTGGTTGAATTCGTCCGCAATCGAGTTGCCGCCTGCCAGCGCGAAGCGGAGACTTGGCGTCTGGGGCTGAAGTCCCCGCTATCGGCCATCGAGCTTGCTGATGGGGACGGGAAAACGCCGTCCGAACCTTCTTGATTCAGGATGTGATCCATTATGCAGACAAGTTAGAATTGAGAACATCTGGCGACTGATTCCTGTCGCCCAAGTCCCTCACCTCTCGCCACCACTTGCTGCAAAGGGCCGGATCATGGGCATGCTGAAAGAATTCAAAGAATTCGCCATGAAGGGGAACCTGGTCGACATGGCCGTCGGCATCATCATGGGGGCGTCATTTGGAAAGATTGTATCCTCATTCGTCAGCGACGTTGTCATGCCCCCCCTGGGTCTATTGATGGGGCGCGTGGATTTTAAAGATCTGGTCATTACGCTGCAGAAAGGGCAACCGGCCGCTCCCGGGGTGCCCGAGATCAAGGAAGTCGCGATCAAGTACGGCCAGTTTCTTAACTCGATCATCGACTTCGTGATCGTGGCGTTCGCGATCTTCATCGTGATCAAGCAGTTGAATCACTTGCGCAAGCTGGCGGCCACTCAGGAGAAAGCCGAACCGACAACTAAGGAATGCCCCTTCTGCTGCTCGACGATCGCGATCAAGGCGACACGCTGCCCGGAATGCACTTCGGACCTCGTCACTGGTGCGACGGGCGTCGCTGTCTGAGAAGAGTTGTGGATCGCTCCGCGATCGAACGGGCTCGCCATTGCCACGCGGCGGGCCATCGCTGCGACGGCCCGAATACAAGAAGTGGCACAACTCCGCAAGCGGATCAGCGCGGGGCGTCCGAAGTCTATCTGGCAGTGATTGTTCGCGGTTTGGTAAATCGCCCGTAGCAGCCTGCGAACAAGCACACGCCGC
>CAZQUW010000098.1:0-15727 GCA_964596215.1 uncultured Planctomicrobium sp.
GATGAGTTCAAGAAGCACACTGAAGCCTCTGACAAACGGATCAAGAACCTGACGATTTCCATCACCACCTTGAAGGACGAAATTCGTCACCTGCGAAATTACGGTTTTGAACAGCCCCTGGGCTTAATTCGCAGCGTCGACACCGACGCCAACTCGGTAACGATCAACCTGGGTTCGGCCGATCGCCTGTCGAAACGCACCACGTTCAGCGTCTACACCAAGGCCAACAGCGGTGTGGCTCGCGGTTCGGAAGACATCAAGGGATCAATCGAAGTCACCAACATCCTGGGGCCGCACCTGGCGAGCGCGATCATCACCAGCGAGACGATTCCGTCCGATCCGATTTCACCTGCCGATCCCATCTATACACCCACCTGGAGTCCCGGCCGGTTCGAGAAGTTCGCTTTCGTCGGCAAGTTTGACTTTGATGGCGACGGCAAGCACGATGAAGAAACACTGCGGGAACTGATCTCCACGAACGGCGCGATGATTGGTGCCGAAGTCGACCAGAAGGGTGTGCGCAACAATCGCAAGATTGACCACGAGACCAAGTTCCTGGTCGTGGGCGAGATTCCTGATCCGACCGAGATCGTCGAGCCTGAAGAGCGCCGGGCTGTCGAGGAAGTCAAGAAGCATCACGAGAAGATGAAGCAGGAAGCTGACGAACAAGGAATTACGGTCGTCCGGAAGAACGATTTCCTGAGCTGGATGGGCTACCGTCCGCAGTACAAGTTGTTCAAGGTCGGCGATCCTCGCCCCAATAATCTGCCTGGTTCACGAACGAACGGCAACTCGTTCAGCACCGGCAAGAAGACCGGCCTCGAAAAGAATTACGACAAGTAAGTCCAGCAGCTGAATCAACCCAACGCTCAAAGTTCTGCGATCGAGAGATCCGGGGCTTTGAGCGTTTTTTCATTGGCCGCACTTCCCACCGGGTGAAGCGCTTTCCAGAGGAGCCATCTCAACGCGCCAGCGCTCGCCGTTCAATTCTGTTGTGGGGATGAATTCGAGACCCGTTTGGGACTGCTTTGAGGGGAAACGCAATTGCTGGCGCATCGGGCTGGCACAGATTTGCGAACCACTCTACCTCGTCCGGCTTGACAGTCACCATTCAATTATCGCACGATAACGGCAGCCCCGGTGCCCTGCAGACTTCACGTCACGGGCAATAATGCCGGACGGATCGCAATCACACTCCCATAAGAGGTACTCATGTCGACACGTTATCTCGCCGCCATCGGCTGCGGTGCGGCCTTGGCGCTGACGTTACTGGTCACGCCTGTCGCGTTTGCCGAAGACGCGAAGACCAAGGAAGTCGAAGTCAAAGACATCAAGCTCGACGTTCCTGAAACCTGGAAGGCCAAACCCACTCCCCCCAATGGTTTCCGAGCTGCTCAGTTCGAAATTCCTCCGGTCGAAGGTGATCAGGAAGGGGCAGAACTGGTGGTCTTTCATTTTGGCCCCAATGGTGGTGGCGGCGTGCAGGCCAATATCGAACGGTGGGTCAAGCAATTTGAGGCGGAAGAGCGCAAGCTGAAGATTTTCAACGGGAAGACCAAGCAGGGTGAATACGTCCTGGTCGACCTCTCCGGAACTTGGAACAAGCCGGTCGGACCGCCGATCGCGATGAAGACCACCAAGGCACCCGGATCACGGTTCCTCGGGGTCATCTTAAAGCCCGAAACGGGGGGTGATTACTACATTCGTCTGACCGGTCCGGAAAAGACAGTCGCCGCGAATGCCAAGACCTTCCGGGTCGCGATCAAGGCCGATCCGGAAAAAGAAATGGAAAAGAAGCAGGACACAGAGAAGAAGGAATAACGCCCTGCTCCTCGCGGATGATTCAGTCTGCACTGCAAATAGAACCAACAGCCCTGTCACCGCAACGTGACCGGGCTGTTGTCGTTACTCTGGATTTTGTTAAACGTCGCTCGCAACAGGCAACTCGAACTGCTTTTTCATTGGATACTGTGATGTCGAATCGGCATGCGCTGCGTGTGGGCTGGCTGACCATAATCAGTTTGTGGTCGGGAATGTTGTGGTCAGCGGACTTGGAGCCGGTCAAGAAATCGGAGACCAACACCGCTGCGGGCCAGCCCTACAATCCAGAGATCGCACCCGCCTCCGCTGAGGGGGAGAACGCTATCAAGGCGTTCCGCAAGCCAGCAGACCTCGATATTAAGCTGGTGGCCGCAGAACCATTGCTCGCCAATCCGGTCTGTTTCTGCATTGACGAAAAAGGCCGCATCCTCGTCGCGGAAACTTTCCGTCAGCAGAAGGGAGTTGAAGACAATCGTAGCCACATGAACTGGCTCGACGACGATCTCGCAGCCCAAACCGTCGAGGACCGATTACGATTCTTCGAAAAACATCTCAAAGAGAAAATCCACGACTACTCGAAGGAGCAGGACCGGATTCGCTTGCTGGAAGATGCCGACGGCGATGGCAAGTTCGAAAAGGCGACCATCTTCGCCGATGGCTTTAACGGTATTCTGCAGGGCACGGGGGCCGGCCTGCTGTCGTGGCGTGGCAACGTTTATTACACCTGCATTCCCGATCTCTGGCTGCTGCGAGATAACGATGGCGACGGCAAAGCCGAACACCGCAAGTCGCTGCACTATGGCTACGGAGTCCGCGTGGCGTTTCGCGGCCATGATTCGCATGGCTTGCGCATGGGCCCCGACGGTCGCATTTATTTCAGCATTGGCGACCGTGGCTATCACATCGAAACAGAAGGCCGCACGCTGGCTCGCCCTGAATGCGGCGCCGTCTTCCGCTGTAATCCCGATGGCTCGAACCTGGAAGTCGTCGCCACCGGCTTACGCAATCCCCAGGAACTGGTCTTCGATCAATATGGCAATCTCTTCACGGGAGATAACAACTCGGACAGCGGCGACAAAGCGCGGTGGACTTATATCCCCGAGGGGGCCGACATTGGCTGGCGGATGTACTACCAGTATTTAAGTGATCGTGGCCCCTGGAATCGTGAGAAGATCTGGCATCCGGCCCATGAAGGCCAGCCGGCCTACATCGTCCCCTGCATTACCAATCTCGCCGATGGTCCGTCGGGGCTGACGTACTATCCCGGCTGGGGTCTGTCGGAACGCTACCAGAATCACTTCTTCCTGGCCGACTTCCGCGGTGGTGCCTCCAACAGCGGCATTCGCAGTTTCTCCGTTAAGCCGAAGGGGGCGTCGTTTGAGGTTGAGGATTCACACGAGTTCATCTGGCAGATACTGGCCACGGACGTCGAGTTTGGCTATGACGGCGGCTTGTACGTCTCCGATTGGGTGTCCGGCTGGAATGGTCCCGGCAAGGGGCGGATGTATCGCTTCTCAGAGACCAGTCAGTCGCAGGCACCGCTCGCCGCCGAAGTGAAGAAGCTGTTTGCAGACGGATTCACTCAGCGTACGGCCAAGGAGTTGGCGAAACTTCTCACCCACGTCGACTATCGTGTGCGTCTGGAAGCCCAGCTGGCCCTGGCCGATCAAGGTGCCACAGCCGCTCCGGTGTTGACTGAGGTCGCGCAATCAAAGGGGAACTTGCTCGCTCGGCTGCACGCAATCTGGGGCCTGGGCCAGCTTGGCCGGCGCCAAGCCGACCTGCTGGCTCCCGTGCTCGCCCTGCTTGATGACGGCGACTCCGAGGTCCGAGTCCAGGCCGCCAAGGTGCTCGGTGAAGCAAAGGTTCCCGGCGCCGTTCCGAAACTGATCGCGGCATTGCGTGATCCCAGCCCGCGCGTCCGCATGCAGGCCGCCCTGACGCTCGGGCATTACGGAGATCCCTCCGCCGTCCGTCCACTGCTGACTCTGCTGGAAGACAACAATAATCAGGATGCCACCCTGCGCCACGGTGCGGTGATGGGCCTGGCGGGATCGAACGGAGAAAACGAATTGCGCGCCGGAGCCAGCGACGGTTCACCAGCCGCTCGCCTCGGTGTGTTGCTGGCCTGGCGACGTCTCGCCAATCCCGAGATTGCCCGCTTCCTCAACGACACAGACCCATTCCTGGTCGATGAAGCGGCCCGGGCCATCCACGACGTGCCCATCCCGGCCGCGATGCCGGCTCTCGCCAAGTTGACGGGTCGCTCGGTATTGAACGACGAAACATGGCGCCGAGTCATCAGCGCCAACTTCCGTAGCGGGACCGCCGACAGTGCCGCCGCGGTAGCCCAGTTGGCAGCCCGCGCGGATCTGTCCAATGCCGTTCGCACCGAAGCACTGAACGCTTTGGGCGACTGGGCGAATCCGAAATCGACCGACCGAGTATTAGGCGATTGGCGGCCGCTGGCTGCTCGCAACGCCGAAATCGCCTCCGCCGCGCTGACCCCCGCCCTGGGTGGCATTTTCGCTGGCTCCGATGAAGTCCGAAAGACTGGCTCGCAGGTAGCGGCCAAGTTGGGCGTCAAAGAAGTCGGTCCCGCCTTGATGGGCCTTGTTAAAGATCTGCAGAATCCGGCGAATGTGCGTGTCGAAGCCCTGCGAGGCTTACAGTCACTGAAAGACAAGGAACTTTCCGAAGCGACGAAACTCGCCCTGGCCGACGCGAGTCCGATCGTGCGGTCAGCAGGGCAACGCCTGCTGGCCACTCAGGATCCGGACGCCGCCTTAAAAACTTTCCAACAGGTCCTGACTGCAGGGACTCGGCCCGAGCAACAATCGGCCCTGTCCACGCTGGCCGAAATGCAGAGCCCGGAAGCGGACGCCATGCTGGCCCATCAGTTGCAAAAACTCAATGACGGCCAGTTGGCCCCCGAACTGCAGCTCGATGTGCTGGAAGCGGCTGGCAAGCGGGACGTGGCCGCATTGAAATCAGGTATCGCAGCGTTCGACGCCGCTCGCCCCAAAGACAACCCGCTGGCAGCCTATGTTGAAACACTGCAAGGGGGCGACGCACAACGGGGCCGGACCATTTTTTATGAACGCTCGCAAGTCTCGTGCGTCCGCTGCCACAAGATTGGTGGCCAGGGGGGCGAAGTCGGACCTGACCTCACGAAGATCGGAACCGACAAGCAACGAATCTATCTGCTCGAAGCGATCGTTGACCCCAATCGCCAGGTCGCCAAAGGCTTCGAGACCGTGGTCGTCACCACCGCCGAGGGGCGAACCCACGCCGGCATCTTAAAAGGGGAAGACGCCGACAAGATCCAGATCCTGACCCCGGAAGCCAAATTGCTCACAATCCCCAAGACAGAAATCGACGAACGAGCCAGCGGGAAGTCGTCGATGCCTGAAAGTTTGGTTAAACAATTGTCCAAACAAGATCTGCGAGACTTGGTTGAGTTCTTGGCGAGCCTGAGTGGGAAATAGTCGTCCGAAGTGGAATCACGGACCATTTCATGCAGTCGGCGAAATAACCGCCAGCAGAGCGTAAGTCGCCGCACTGAAGAAGCGCCGGATACCATCAAACCCTTAAACCAATGGAACTGGCATACTTCGGAGCGTGTTGCAGTCGTCGCTAGACTCCACAAACTACAGCGGCGCCGGCTCAGCTTCTAATGCGTAGTCGGAGATCTTCTTATGCAGTGTGTTGCGATTGATTCCCAGGCGAGTGGCGGCCTTGGTCTGGACTCCCTGGCACGATTTCAGCACCTGGCCAATCAGCTCTTTCTCGACCAGTGACACGATCCGCTCGTGCAGGTTGGTGTCGGCATCGCTGGACTGTGACATGCCCAGGGCAACCAGTTCGCTACAGAGTGACTCGAGGCTCTTGCTCCCCTGGCGGCCCCCGCGTAATACGGCTCCGCCCCGAACATAGGCGGGCAGCAGATCCAGCGATAATGTGTTGTTCGTCGACAGGACGATAGCCCGTTCGACGTAGTTCTGGAGTTCGCGGACGTTGCCCGGCCAGTTGTAATTCTGAAGGGCCGTCATCACTTCGTGCGGAACCGTGGGCACAGCAACGCGGTTGGCCGCGGCGTACTTGTAACGGAAGAAGTCGATCAGCAGGGGCAAGTCTTCCCGGCGTTCGCGCAACGGCGGGAGATAGATGGGTACGACGTTGAGACGATAATAAAGGTCTTCCCGGAAACGCCCTTCGGCAATTTCATCGAGCAGGTCCCGGTTGGTGGCGGCCACGACGCGGCAGTCAACCTTGATTGTTTTGGTGTCACCGACGCGTTCGAATTCCTGTTCCTGCAGAACACGCAGCAGCTTAACCTGCAGCTTGTAACTGACGGAGTTGATTTCATCCAGAAAAATCGTGCCGCCGTGTGCTGCCTCGAAACGGCCGGTGCGATTTTCGTGGGCGCTGGTAAACGCCCCTTTCGTGTGACCGAACAGTTCGCTTTCGAGCAGACTTTCGCTGAGAGCGCCGCAGTTGACGCGAATAAAAGGTCCGCTGGCCCGTGGGCTGAGTTCGTGCAACGCACGGGCGATCAGCTCTTTGCCTGTACCAGTCTCACCGGTCAACAGAACGGTCACGGCCGTGGGCGAGACTTTTCGCGTGACGCGATAGACGGCCCGCATGGCCTCGCTGCCGCCAATCAGCCCCGGAATCAATTGCGATTCCGCGTCAATGACAGCCTGCTGCTGCAATTCGTTCATGCTGAATTTGACTCTGCCAACGGATAATCGACCGCAGTCGAACGGTCCCCAGTCTCTCGCCACACAACAGCTGTCCCGATATCCGGGACGACTTGAGCGTCTCGTTGTTGCCAGTCGAGTTAGCGACCTGCCGGTATTATAGGCGATATCCAGCCACCGACAACCAACACCAGCACTCCCTCGAATCTAATTCTCAATCTTAGGAATGCGTAAACGAACAGCAATATGCGCAAAAACAAGGCACCCAACAGCAATTGTGAACGCCGCTTAGGCAATTCGAAACACCGAGGCAATCAAAGTCGTCTGACTCCGTGAAGCGAGTCCCTCGCGGCGCGCCCCTGCCCCCCCCTATCAACTCCTGCAAGCTTGGAAGTCCTCAAGCCAGCGAAGCAAATCTGTGAAAAGTCAATCCTTGCACGGCGGCAGGCCAATTCCTCGACACCGATACGGATCACAGCCTGGGCAGAATGTGCTTAGAAAACGACAAAGCCCGCGGATCCTGTTCCGCAGGCTTTGTGATTTAGAAACAGTTTTGAAGGACCATGCCGCGAAGTACTCGCAGCAAAGGTCGCCGGCGACCCAGTTTGCAACTGGGGGCTCGTGCGTAACTTGACCTGTCTCCCAGAGGTCAGCGGGCCGAAATTAGTTGGCGACCGGTGTGCTGACAGGTGCCCGAGGGCCACCCTCCAGGACGAAGTCTCGATGACAGATGATCTGGCCCCGGCTGCGGAGGGCCAGCGTGTAATTCCCCGGTTCCAGGGCCTCGGTCAGCTTGTAATTGAATTGAGTGAACCGGGCTTCGCGCCCCGCAATATTGCCATCGCGGTTGATGATCTTCTTGTCCTGATCCAGCAGGTGGCATTCGATCCACATATCTTCGTGCGGAGGATTCAGACTGGCTTCGCAGATGACGACGTCCCCGTAGTGGAAACGGTCGCTCTGGTTGATCAACCGCCCGCTCAACAGCATCGAGCCGACCTTAACCCCCAGATATTTATCCTGCTCACGAATCGGTTCGCCTTCGACGAACAATCGAGCCACCTCTTCCTGGCTGATTTCCGGCAGCGTGTGACGGCCCTCCGGACGATGAACTCCGTATAGGTCCAGGCGCTGATTGACCCAGGCGCCCCCCAGGCCAACAGTCACCATCAAACCGGCAAACACCGCCAGTTGCAACCGGGCGGAAGCCGGCACGAACTGCGCGGGAATCGTGATCCGAGGGAACTTGTCGAGCGACACAACCTTCGGCATCCAGTTGAGCAAACGATTACCAATACGACGCAACGTGGCGCCAGAGAAGCGGGCTTCCGATTCCGTCAGGCAGCCGAAGTACGACGAGGACATTACGAAGAAGAAGATCACTTCCCCCAGCGTCATGGCGGCCATGAAGTGAAAGAAAATTCCCAGCGAGAATGCGATTCGCCGCGGAATTCCCTGCCATGCGGTAAAGAGGAACAGGATTTCCCAGAGAACAGTGAAGTGCCCCGACATCGTCAGCAATCCCGGATATTGAGACATCCATTCGCCAATGTAGTGTCGGAAGTTGGGATTGGACATGATCCAGTACCCGATAGCCTCACCGGTAATGAATTCCGGCATGTGCAACTTGGTAATGGCGGCACCGAGGTAGGTCACACCGATCATGATGAGCAGCAGGCGCGCCGGCCAGACGGGAGCCAGAGCCCATTCCGGCCGCGTCGACAGCGGAGCTCGCCCGGGATCTCGACGCCCCGCCAGCCAGCTGTCGACAGACCAGATCGAGCCACATTCAGACAGGGCCAGCAAGAGCAACAAGTGTGTTTCGATCACCGTAAACTTGGTCATCGAAGTCGCCATATCATTGCAGGCAAAAAACGTGTGAATCAGTAGCGAACCAAACAGCGAAATCCGCGTATGCCACCCCACGCAACTGGTCACCAGAAACACGACCAGCATGGACATCAGGCAGGCGGTCGGAAATGGCGGCAGCGGCAGCAGCAGGTTGGTGTAGTGGAAATTCTCCATCAACGACACCGTGATCCCATTCGTGGAATACAGCTCTTCGCAGAACCGCCAGCGAGCCAGCACGCCCTGCAGAATCACGACGGGCAACGTCAACCGCATCAAGGCAAACCCAAAGGGGACTTCCTTGGCGAAAAAGAATTGCTCAGTTTTTTGCTTGATGGTCAGTGAGTCTGGCGTATTCATGGGTGCCTCCCTGCGACGAATAGACCGAGCTAAGACGGTACTGTGCGACTGCAGGCCCCCGCTCTGCGTAGCGGGTGGGCCCGACGGGCTGATTCGATGACGGAACGACTGCCGAAGATCAGTTCGCAGACGGTGAGGTAATCGCACTCACACTGTCCGGCTCGCGGCTCTGAAAATACCGGTTCCCGTTCCCCTGCTGCTCATCCACGATCCAGAAAGGCCGGGTCGTCCGCATATCCTGCTGCAATCGGGGGTTATCCGAGAGCATCACGTGATGCTGAAAGTCGAGCCAGCCGGGATGGATCTTCAGAACTTCACCGTCCCCCGCCATCTCCACCACGAGTTTCGTGTATAAGTGCGGAGCCCGCGGGACCGCGTTATGAGCCTTCCAGATGTAGTCCGGCAGATCGAACTGCTTGGCCCAGGATTCTTCGATAATAAACATCCGGGCGAACGGCTCGTGCTCAGTACGGGCAGCGACGTGTTGTGCTGCTGCCGCATGCTTCACGTTCGCCAGGAAATATTGCATGCGATCGAGACGGTCGTAGGGACGGAACGTGCCCCACGGTGCCGGGTTTAAATCATAGAACGTGCCACTGACACCTTCCGCAATGGCGCGATAGCGATGGTTATACGCCGACCAGCCGCAGTACATATCCCAGACGATGAAGTACATCGCGGGATGCATGTGAACCCCCATGCGCAGGGTCTGGCAGCCTATTCCCAGCCCGAGAGCCGAAATATACGTGGCGATAAAGCATCCGATGACGTAACGGCGCATAATGACCTCCCTGTCCCCTCGCGTGAGCAATTCGGAGTACATCCTGTCCCGAAGTCGCAATAATTTGACAGAATATCGGTCAACTCGGAAAGCAGGTCAATAGGAACCATGAGCAGAATGGCCACATTCGCCTGAGATTAACCAGAATAACTCAAGACACTTACGCAAAACACCGACACCGCAATCCCTTGCACTTAACACCAGACGACTCTCGCAGAGACCGCACCCCCGGGCTACTAGACTGCCAGGGGTTAAGAACGAAAATAGCGTACTGCGTTTTGCTTCGACACCAGTTCAATTAATGAGGTCAGTGGAGTGACGGACGATCATTTTCAACGCTTGATTCACTGCCTGGAACAGGAGGCCGCAGCGGAGGCACGCGAAGTGGTCCGGCTTTCCCGGCGGAGTACAGGTGACTCCGCGGAACGAAGCGGCGGCTGCCTGGTCGCGCTGGTCATTCGAGATGAAACTGCGGGGTTTGGTGGCCGGGTCGTACTGACTCTCGGCAAACGCGACCGCAGACTGGAACTCCCCTGGACACGGTTGAACTCTGGTACGCCCGTGGTCCTGTCCGAGGAGAACGGCGAGGAGAACGTTGGCTGGCGGGGAGTCGTCACCAATCGGGATCGCGAGTCGATCACCGTGGCATTGGGAGATGCCCCCGAACCAATTGCCGACCGCCCCACTTACAGACTTGATCTCTCCTCGGACGAAGTCGCACGGCAAAGACAACGCGATGCCCTGCGCCGAGTCGCCGGGGCCGAACGGGGGCGCCTGGCAAATTTTCGTAAGAAACTATTGGGTGAAGAACCACCTGTATTCGGCGTGCCGCGCGACTGGCAACCGTTATCGCAGCTGGATGAATCCCAACGCGCGGCCGTCAGCCACGCACTCGCGGCGGAGGATGTCGCGATCATTCACGGACCGCCTGGAACAGGTAAGACGACCACAGTTGTGGAATTGATCCGACAAGCCATTCGCCGTGGCGAGCGAGTCCTGGCATGTGCTCCCAGCAATTTAGCCGTCGATAACATGCTGGAACGCCTGCTGGCGGGTGGCGAGAAGGCCTTACGGATCGGCCATCCGGCTCGCGTCTTGCCGGAACTCCGCGAACATACGCTCGATGTGCAGGTCGAATCGCACCCCGACCTGAAACTCGCACGAGAGTGGACCAAACGCGCATGGGCACTTCGCCGACAGGCGAGCAAGTTTACGCGTGCCGCGCCGCAAGCCGGGGCGCGGCGCGAATTGCGAGACGAAGCCAATCAATTACTCGCAGATGCCCGCCGTATTGAATCACAGCTCGTCACGTATCTCCTCGATTCGGCGACCGTACTCTGTGCGACGTTGACCGGCCTGGATGGAGACCTGCTGCGTGACCGTGAGTTTGACCTGGTGGTCATTGACGAAGCGGCCCAGGCGACGGAGCCGCCCTGCTGGATTCCCCTGCTGCGTTCTCGCCGATTGGTTCTGGCAGGTGACCACTGCCAGTTGCCAGCGACGGTCGTTTCCCCCGAGGCGCGGCGCGACGGCTTCCACATCAGCCTGATGGAGCGGCTCGTCGATTTGTGGGGCGACTCGATTTCCCGGCGATTGACGACTCAGTACCGCATGCACGAGCAGATCATGCGGTTTTCCTCGCAGGAATTCTACGACAACGCGCTGGTGGCAGCAGAGGCGGTCGCGGAGCATCTTCTGGTAGATCTTCCGAACGTTTCCACTGGGCCCCTCACGGAAACTGCAATCAGGTTCTACGACACAGCCGGTTCAAGTTGCGACGAGCGGGCCGAAACTGACGGTGCCAGCCGTGAGAATCCCGGTGAAGCCCAGTTCGTAGCGAATCAGGTGGCTGAGTTGCTGGCTGCCGGCATCGCCCCCGGCGACATCGCCGTCATCACTCCCTATGGGGCACAGGCCCGCCTGTTGCGGCAGTTGATCGTCGAGCGTGCCGTCGAGGTCGATACGGTCGACGGATTTCAAGGCCGGGAGAAGGAAGCGGTGGTGATCTCGCTGGTCCGCTCAAACACATCGGGCGAGCTGGGATTTCTGAGCGACACACGGCGCATGAACGTCGCCCTTACACGGGCCCGTCGGAAACTGATCGTCTTCGGCGATAGCAGCACCCTCGCGAATCACGAATTCTACTTACGGCTGATCGAGTACTTTGAAGGCGAGGACGTGTACGGAACGGTGTGGGAACTGGACGGTCAGACGTAACCCGATTGGTCCACAGTCCGGTCGGGGATCAACTGCCGGCGCCAGCCAGTGATGCAGAAACGTGGCGTACCGGAAACAAACTCCGGCTCGCGACGACCCCGGCGCTCTGCCTTTGGAACGACCGCGAACAGGCAGATAGACGGCAGCAAGAGCTCCGCGGCAGTTCAGAACCGCTGAAAATTCCACGGTTCTGAACTGCCCGCAACCACGTTTGTCAGGAGTTCGAACTGCCGACTAGACGGAAGTCAGTGCCAGCTCAGCCGGTGGCAGCCCAACCGCATCTTCAATCAAGAAATCGATCTTGCCCGTGGCGACGTCATACATCGCCCCTACGACGGCCAACTGACCAGCTTCGACCAGTTCGCGAATCGTATCGCTTTGATCGACAATTTCCCGTACCACGCGCAACACATTTTGCTGCGCAACGGAGTCCGCGAAGGCCGATTTCTCGGTTGCAGAGGCGTGCTCCATGCGCCGGCAGGTGGGCTGATCGATCGACTGTTGAATTTCCAGTACGATTGACTCCAGATGCTGGCAGCCCGTCGCTTCCTCGGCACTTTGACCGGAACAGGCCAGGTTGACGGACGCCGTCACGGCCCCGCACTTGGTATGTCCCACCACGAGAATCAGCTTGGCCCCCGCCACCGCACAGCCATATTCCATGCTGCCCAGCACCTTGGGACTGCTGACATTCCCGGCGACCCGCACGCTAAAAATGTCTCCCAGGCCAAGGTCAAATATCAGTTCGGAGGGAGTTCGAGAATCAATGCAGCTCAGGACCACGGCCAGGGGGTGCTGCCCCAGGGCGGTCGCGTTAAGCTGTCGGCCCAGATCCCGTGAGAGACGCTGCCCGGTCCGGAAGCGTTCATTCCCTTCCTCGAGGATCTGCAGGACCTGCGTCGACGTCATCTGCCCCTGCAATTCACGAGTCGAATAGTCAACGAACTGAATCTCATCCCGCAATTGATACTTGTCTCGGAATCCGGTGAGACTCACCTGGACACCGCGCACCGGAGCCGTCTGCTCTTTGAAGTCACGGATCAGATTCAAAATATCGGGATCGATATAGTCCGTGCTATGCGCGTCGATCAACACATGCGAGCCCCGCTTCATGCCTCGCAAGACGTTGTCGATGGCCGCCCGATTCAGAAAACTGACTTGATTGGCCAGTTCCAGATGCAGAACCTCGCCCCCCAGATGTTTCTCGATGACGCGCCGCATGGGCCGTCGCAAATTGCTGTTCAGAATGAACGCCAGACTGACGACCAACCCCACGACCACCCCTATCAGCAAGTCAGTGAAGACCATCGCGACCAGAGTGACCGCAAAGGGAATAAACTGATAGCGCCCTTCGCGCCACATCCGCAGAATGAGATTCGGACTGGCTAGTTTCGTGCCGGTCACCAGCAAGATCGCAGCGAGGCACGACAGGGGTACCATATTCAGGATGGTCGGAAACAGGATAACACTGACCAGCAGCATCAGACCGTGAAAGACTGTGGCCAGCTTGGTCTGCCCCCCCGCGTTAATATTGACGGAACTCCTGACGATCACAGAGCTGATCGGAATGCCTCCGATCAGTCCCGCAAGAACGTTGCCGATCCCCTGGGCCACCAATTCCCGACTGGGGGGAGACTCGCGCTGCTGGGGATCAATGCGATCCACGGCCTCCAGATTCAAGAGCGTTTCGAGCGACGCCACGACGGCAATCAACAGTCCCGCAGTATAGATCGCGGGGTTCGTCAGTTGAGAAAAATCGGGCAGTTTCAAAAACGTCAGAAACTCGGTAAATGAACTAGCCACGGGGACCTGCACCAGGTGGCTTCCCTGAATGACCCAGTTCCCCCCCAGGACCTGAAACAGCTGGTTCAATCCAACCCCCAGAAGCACAACCATCAGCTGCGCGGGGATAAACAGATTCCTGATGAAGGGAATCCGCTTCCAACCCAGTAACACGGCAATCGAAATCAGGCCCACGGCTGCAGCGCCGGGATGAATGCTACCCAGCACCTGTCCGAATTCGGTCAGGGTGTTCTCATGATCGGGCTGAATAAACGACATCTCGCCTTCAGGATCGGTATCGCGTCCTAACAGATGCGGGATCTGCTTTAGAATCAGAATGACACCGATCGCGGCCAGCAGCCCCTGAATGACACTTGAGGGAACAAAGGCCGACATGAATCCCGCACGCAGAATGCCGAGCAGAATCTGGATCAACCCGGCCACAACTACGGCCAGCAGGAACGCTTCGAAAGAGCCGAGAAGTGCAATCTGCGTCGCAATGATCGCCATCAGGCAGTTACCAGGTCCGCTGACACTGGTATGCGAACCACTCAGTAAACCGACGACAATGCCTCCGACAATGCCCGTCAGGACCCCGGAGAACAGCGGCGCATTGGCCGCGAGTGCAATCCCCAGGCAGAGCGGCAACGCGACGAGAAACACCACCATTCCCGCTGTCAGGTCACGAGTGACGCTTTTAGCCGTATAGGTTGGCAAGGGTGTCATGATTGTGATAACTCCTCAAGCAATATTCTTCACAGTCGATTCTCGACTGCTATGTCAGGATGATGCAGCCCGGTCGAGAAGTAGCTCGCGTCCCCCGATTGCCGCGAAGGGAGACTGCGACAAGCCAACGACCGCCGCTGCACAGAAGCGTTCAGAACTCGGAATCCGGTGTGTCTCAATCACACGAAGATTAAAACGCAAACGCGGTCGAGACCGACTCAGCGATACGCCGGGCACCAACCAGCGGTCATCGCCAGCCGATCTGCAGCGTGTGCACACTCACGTGAATTCAGTTCAACAAATCAATGGAGCGCGCAGGTCATTCAACATGCAATGGCCGTTGATCGCTCGTCGCCGCCCGAATTGCAGTGAACCGACATGGGACTTCCGGTGCGCATCGGCAGCAGCGCGGAGCACGATTCGCAATTCAGGCTTGCGAACACCATGGAACCGACGGCTCAGCTGCAAATGCTGAGCATCCACGCACTCTTCAATTGGGGCGGACGACTCGACCGGTTCGGTTTTCTCGACCCGGAGCGAATCTTTCCCTGGCCCACCCGTCAGGGTCACAGCGACGACAACCACCAACAACAGCCGCCAAGTCTCGATGACGGACCACAACGGGCAAATGGATCGCCACTTGCGGGGTACGGCGTCAGTGCTAAGGACAAGGCAAGTCATCGTTACCAGCAAGGTTTCCAGTCTGTTTTCAGAATGCAGTACAGGTCGCAAGTGTGGCGATTCTAGACACCCGGATCCTCCCGGCAACATGCAGGGATATCGGCGCGCTGCTGTCGGAGTCACCATTCAAAACTCCACCATCAGCAACCAAAAGTCCGGAGAAAGCAACTCAAATTCTGCTATCCACAGGAACCGCCAATACTTACGAAATCGTAATGTTTCTACCGAATATTACTCCAAAGGTACGCTCAGCAGCAAACTTGATCTCGCGGAATTCCTGAAATTTCGTCGAAATTTCACTGACCGAGACGTGACAGTCGGGAATCGATGGCCGACGCCCCGCGTGTGTTCAGCGAGCACCATGGTCGCTGAGCATACCACCCGCGGCGAGGGGCCGGCCGGGGTCAAAGAAAGCCGCGAGCCGATCATCTGACGGGATCGGCTGGCGGCACCAAGTCGAGAGCGTGAAAACGTTTGCGTCGCGATGAATCCTATTCGCCGGCAGCAACTTCTTCCGGTGTCGCAGCTTCCTGATTGATGCCGCTCATGGCGATTTCGGTCAATCTCGTGTCACACTGCGATTCCTCATCCAATGTGACCTGCAGCAGTTCCGCTGTCTCATCATCCCCCAGGATCGTCGCAAAGGTCCGGGCTGTTCCATAGGCCGCAATTTCATAATGCTCGACACGCTGAGCTGCCGCGATTAATGCCGCGTCATGCACCGCGGGATCTGCATTCTCATCGATCGTTTCCTTGCCCTCGGCGACAAGTCCTTCCATGGCTTTGCATTTCTTGCGTCCGGGCTTCA
>CAZQUW010000098.1:15827-21183 GCA_964596215.1 uncultured Planctomicrobium sp.
TTTCTGTCGGTAGTTCGCCGAATTCTCGGCGATTGTCGTTCCTCATTTCTTCAGGACAACTCATCATGAACCGTCACCGGCGGGTCGGCTTTACGCTGATCGAACTTCTCGTTGTGATCGCAATTATTGCGGTCCTGATTGCCTTGTTGCTGCCCGCAGTCCAACAGGCGCGCGAGGCCGCACGTCGCACGCAGTGCAAGAACAACCTCAAACAAATCGGCCTGGCACTCCACAACTATCACGACGTCCACAGCACGTTCCCGATGGGTGTGTCGTTTAATCCCGCTTCAAACTGGGGCGGTTCGTTCCTGATCAGCATCCTGCCCTACACCGATCAGGCGAATTCGTTCAACAAGATCAATTTCTCGAGCTGGCCCGGCTGGGTCACTCAGAATGCCGTCTACGCGGGATATGTCCCCCCCTACCACATGTGTCCTTCGAGTCCGGTCCCGGCACTGCGGATCAGGGGAGACCTGCCCGCCGCAGGCTATGGCCATTCCAGCTATGCGGGCATTGCCGGAGCCCAGGGGCGACTGAGTGTCAGCGGCAATCATGGCGATATTTCGGCGGCCGGCTGTCTGCACTACAACAGCAAGGTCAACTTCCGCGACATCACGGACGGCTCCAGCAATACCATGCTGGTCGGCGAACAGTCGGACTTTGGCATCGACCGCAGCGACATTCGCTCCAGCAGTGACTGGGGAGCGTGGATGGGATGTGCCAACTGTGGTGGCGGCGACCCCGGTAGCGCTCCTGGCAATTACTCAGATACTTACACGGGCAACATCACGACCCTGCACCCCAACTGGCCAATCGGTGCCAAGCCAGCACGAAGTTCACACGCGTTTCTGGGGACTGGCGAAGGTGGTGGAAACTATCCGTTGCAGTCAGCACACGTGGGTGGTGTCCATATTCTGATGGCTGATGGAGCTGTCCGCTTTCTCTCAGCAAACATCAATTTTACCACCGCCATGAATCTTGCCGACCGTCGGGATGGCACCACCATCAACGATTTCTAATCGCGGCACAGGCCTTCCAGCAGATCATTGAACACGGGGCCGATTCACGGGAATCGGCCCCGTGCAACTTCACGTTCTTCAATAACTCCGACTGCGATGCGATGACTGTACACCAATTACGGGACAGCAACGCCATCTGATCATCGCGGTCTCGAATTAGAAAGCCCTTTCGCATGAGCGTTCTTCGTGCCAGTGCTACGACCTGCTTCCCCTGGGTCTGTGGTTTGGTCGCCCCAGTGATGCTGATTACGATGATCGGTTGCAATGGCAGCAATGCCACCGGCCGCGAATTACCGGGGCGAATCAAGGGAGTCGTTACCTACAAGGGGGCTCCCGTCAAGAATGCCGCGATCAGCTTTGTTGGAATCAGCGAGCAGGGGGCATTTGGCGGTCCTCTCGCCGAAGATGGCACCTACCAGGTTCCGGAAGCGGCGGTCGGCGACTTCCAGATTGCCATCTTGCCCATCTCCCCGCAAACCACGATGACCATGAACCCCGAGGGTAAGATTGCGGCACCGCCCGAACGAAATGACATCCCGAAGAAGTACCGCGATACGAAAACCAGCGGACTGACACTGAATGTGATCGATGGGGACAACGAATTCTCAGTGGATATGGTAGATTAGAGGCCGCAGGCTCTATTCCAGTTCCCCCTGTTAATCGGTCGTGAAATGCCGCCACACTGCAGTGCCCCGGACTTCGTGTGGCGATATCTCGCCGGGTTAATGCTGACCGTGCTGCTGACCGGCTGCAATCGCGAGCCTGTCGTTGGCAAACCGCCGGCTCGCGAGGTCATTCCGGCCTCATCGATCGAATCGACACCCGCGCCAGCCACAGCAGCCAGTGCGCCCGCGCGCCGGGCGCCTCGCCCCGCTGACTGGTTCGAGGATATGACGTCCCAAACCGGTGTCGATTTCACTTATCACACCGGCCGCGAGACGCAAAAGTACGCGATGGTCGAATCATTCGGCGGGGGCGTCGCGGTGTTCGATTTCGACAACGACGGCGACGCCGATCTGCTGTTCACGGGAGGTGGCCAAATCTCTCCATCGCTGGAGATCACGGGACGTGCCCCCGGGCTGTTTCGGAATGACGGCGATTGGAAGTTCGTCAACGTCACCGCTGCCGCCGGCTTGAGCCTCCCCACCGACTATTCGCACGGAATTACGGTGGGAGATTTCAATGCCGATGGATTCTCCGATCTGTATTTCACCTGCTACGGCCACAGCCACCTGTATCACAATGATGGAGCCGGCTGGTTCCGCGAGATCACCACCGAGGCGCAGTTGCCTCTTGACGGCTGGAGAACGGCCGCCACCTGGGCCGATGTCGATCGGGACGGCCTGCCCGACTTGTACGTCGCGGGCTACGTGGAATGGCAGCCCGATCCCACGCAATTCTGCGGCGACCTGCAGAAGAAGATCCGCGACGTCTGCATGCCCCGTGAACTGCCCCCGACGGCCGACCGGCTGTTCCACAACAATGGGGATGGAACCTTTCAGGACATCACCCCGCAGGCCGGGCTGCGACGCGATGGAAAAGGACTGGGAGTCATTGCGGCCGATGTCGATCGCAATGGCTGGATCGATTTCTACCTGGCGAATGATGTCGAAAACAACTTCCTGTACCTGGGCGGACCGGGCGGCAAGCTGGAAGAAGTTGGTGCCGGCCGCGGAGTCTCCGGAAATGAGTATGGTATTCCGGAAGGGAGCATGGGAGTCGATTTCGCAGACGTCAACGGCGATGGCTTCGGCGACTTGCTGGTAACCAACTACGAGCAGGAGGACAATTCACTGTATCGCAATGACGGCACGGGCAATTTTACCCATGCCACCGTCGCCCTGGGCCTCGGTGGCAGCAGCCGTCCCTGGGTTGGATTTGGTACGGGTTTCGTCGATTTTGACTCCGATGGCTGGCTCGATCTGTTCGTCATGAACGGGCACGTCACCTACCACGTCCGAACCAGTGCCTTCGAACAGCCGGCCCTGCTCTATCGCAATATTTCAGGACAGCGACTGCAGGAGATTTCGGACCAGGGGGGGCCCTGGTTCAGCGTCCCCCATGTCGCCCGCGGCGCAGCCACGGGTGACCTCAACAATGACGGCGCTCCCGATCTGGTCGTGGTCGAACAAGACGCGCCGGTGACGATCCTGCGCAACCGAAATACTGCGAAACACTGGATCAGCGTCCGGCTACGCGGAGTCAAATCGGACCCCGATGCGATCGGTGCCGAAGTGTCCCTGACGTTCGGCGGCCGGAAACTCACCCGCTTCATCAGGGGGGGCGGCAGCTATCTGTCGACGTTTGATGCCCGCCAGTTGTTTCCGCTGACCGGCGCGGATAACGTACAAGTTCAAGTACGTTGGCTCGGAGGTGCAGAGGAAGTCTTTTCCGATCTGTCTCCCGGAACAACTCACACGCTGGTGGAAGGCCGGGGAATCGCGGCAACGAATCCGTGACACCGGAATCGGACCTGAAGATCCCTCCGAACTTTCACGGCAGAACAACATCAGCTCCCGTCTTTTTCAGTTCGACAACTTCACGCTCATTCTGTATGTGGCTCCATCGTGTCCCTTAAGTCACTGCAACTCTCGGCGTTCATGCAGCGGGTGGTCATCGTCATTATCGCGACCCTCGTCATCTGCACCGGCTACCTGTGGATCGCGGAGAATCCGCAACGCCTGGCCGATCAGGGCCGCGCGGCGCTACCCGCCAATCCGGTCCAGGCCGAGCGTTTGCTCGGACGTGCGATCTCCAGTGCCAGCGGCACATTTCCAGAAGCGCTGGTACTTCGAGCGCGGGCCTTCCAGCTGTCGAATCGTCCCTATGAAGCCCTCGGAACATTCAGCCTGATCACGGATCCGTCGCAGTGTAACGTGCAGGACTTGATTGACCTCGCGGATGCCGCCGGGGCGCAAGGTAATGTCGCCCTGCAACGCAATGCGCTGCAGGCGGCGCATCGCCCGGGGCCGGGGCAGATCGAAGTGCTGCATCGGCTGATTCCGCTCGAATCAGCCCAGCTGCGAAGTGAATCGGTCCTCAAACTCTGCCGCGAACTGATTCAACTCGACGATCAGGATCCCCTGCCCTGGTATGTCATGGCGCTAATTTTCAAAGAACGGAAGCTCGTTGCGGAAGGCATTCACCATTGCCGCGAAAGCCTGCAACGCAATCCCAGCCAGGCACACACGGCCGAGATCCGCGGCCTGCTGGCCTCGTTGCTGATCGACAGTGGCAACGTCCCCCAGGCGCGGCAGGAAGTCGACGCCTCGCTCAAGATCAATCCCGACTCCAGCAGCCTCCAGCTGACCAACGCGTTTCTGCTGCGGATGGAAGGCCATGCTGCTGCCGCGCTGCGGGTCGTCGACCGAATGGTCCGAGAAAACCGGGACGTCGAATCACGTGCCCTGATGCTCCGCGGTATCCTGCTCCTCGACACGGGCCACCCCGAATCAGCCAAAGACGACCTGGAACGGGTCGTCGAGTCCCAGCCATTCAACAAGGAAGCACACTATAAACTCGGCCAGACCTGCCAGAAGCTGAATCAACCGCAACAGGCCGAGGTCCATTTCGCCCGCAGCCGGGAGCTGACTGAAGCCGCGCTGAAGATCTTATCCGTCGAAGACAGGCTCCAGGCGGAACCCAATAACCCGGAACTCGTCAAGCAGCTGACCGAACTCTACGAAACCGTCGGCCGCAACCAGCGTACGCCCACGGCAAACCCCGAAGCCCGGTGAGTCGCCCCTCTCATTTTGTCTATATTGTATTATGTAACAGCTCATTTCGACGATCCGTCACGCGCGCCAGACCAGTGCACACACCATCGCGGTTCAACAGACCTCCGGCTCTCATCAGTTTTGCAGCACCCATTCCACGGCGGTACGAGTCAGCTCTCCCGCAGTCTTGAGATTGAGTTTTCGCTTGAGGTTCTCGCGATGACTATCAATGGTATGAGTGCTCAAGAAGAGATGAGTTGCAATCTCACCGGTTGCCAGGCCCTGGCCGATTAGGCGAAAGACCTCCAGCTCGCGATCCGTCAGACTGTCAATTGGGGATTTATCATCTGCCGTCCCCAAAGCATGGCTCATTAATCTTTGTGAAATCTCGGGGCTGCAATAGCGATTTCCTGCCATGACCGTACGAATGGCCTCGAGCACCTTGTCGTTCGACTCCTGTTTGCTCAAATACCCCAGCGCACCCGCCCGTAAGGCCCGCTCAGCATAAAGCGATTCCTGGAATCCAGAAATCACGAGAATCCTGGCGTCTGATTTGCGCGCCCTGATTCGCTTTAAGAGGTCAATGCCATTGCCCGATTTGAGCGAAATATCAAGCAGCAC
>CAZQUW010000099.1:0-8629 GCA_964596215.1 uncultured Planctomicrobium sp.
GAGTTTCGCGTGTCATCGGCAAGACGTCAGGCACAGCCTGACCTACTCGACTGGCTGTGTGCCAAAAGACCCCCGGGGACTTCGTCAAATTAAAAGTCCCCGGGGCCGCAATCCTGCAGCGCCGGGGACCCCGGTTGTTATTTCGGTTATTTGGATTCCAGCTCGAAGTCGATCATGTTTCCCTCTTCCGAAACCTTTGCCGTCAGCGTTGTCGACGAGGGGTTGCTGTACTTGGGGGGAATCGAGTCAATCATGATGCCTGCCCCTCCAGCACCCGCGCCCGCATCATCTTCGATCACTGGTTTTCCGTTTCTCATGAAGCGGTTGACCACTACCTTGTAGGTGCCGGGGGGGACTCCTTCACCACCTCGCACCTGTTTGGGCGAGTAAGTTCCCGACTCGTCGGTTCGTCCGATGCACTCAATCCCGGTCGTGTCGCCCGTTGGGATAAAGGTGACCACGGCGCCCTCAATAAGTTCACCGTTCAATTTGACGGTGCCACTGACGGGAACGGTCGACGGCAATTTGGGTGCACTATCAATACCACTACACCCCCACAGGCCAACCAGCGCCATCGCAGCCAAAATCGATCGATACATTGCAGTAAAATCTCCGGATACGTCAAAGATGAGGGCGACAGCACACCCGGAAGAACGCATTGAGATGCGGGCCAGTCCCGCGATCAGCATGCGTCCCAGAGCCCGAGAGTACCGCAGCATGGGGAATGAGAACGGGAAATGTCCCTGTGAACATTTCCCGCGAATGATTCGCGTCCCGGTCGGGGAGGACACGATGGTACGTTTAGAACTCGCCGATAACGAGTCCGTCGCCAATATAAGTGAGACGGCTGCGGATCGAAGAATCGACATTTTCACTGAGAAAACGCACGGCACCGTCGCCGAGGACAATGTGGATTCCGCCTGTGTGCATGCTGGCTGGATAGGCCCAGCTGGCGGAGGTGCCCTGTGGCAACATCAATGGAATCCAGGAGGCATACCAATTGTTAATGGTATAGTCCGCCAGCCACACACCTACCATCGTATGGCCGCAATAGCCCCAGCCAACGCCGTGACCATTCCGGACCGAACGAGTCATCTCGCCCATGAGCGCCGTATTGCTGGACCCATCTGTCAGGTCCCGCATCGAGCAATGACTGTTGTCACCGAACGGGGCGCGAGTGGCCGCGGGGACTGCGCTCCAGGTCGCACAAGAATTCCAGCTGCCGCCCGAGCTCGCGGTGACGAAATCGTAGTTGGTCATCCCGCCCCCGGTGCTGCTGGTCGTGCTCGGATTGTACGAGGATGATGCCGTAATCTCTTTTCCGCTGTCTGTGGGACACAGGAAGACGGAAAGTTTTGTAGACACGACGGCGAGATTGCCGTTCGTGGCGGGATCTCCGGACCAGGTTCCTATGGTGCCTGAATTGTTGCTGTTATCCACTTCGTTATTGCTGAACGAACCGTTGAAGTTGCATTTGTTGTACAGGGGGCCCTGATCGAGATACGGCAACAACATGACCTTGCCGGTGGCATTCAGGTCGGGAGTGGTACAGCGACCCAGGTTGCCTGGCGGGAAAACCTTGTGCGTGTCGAGATAATTGTGCAGGGCCAGGCCCATCTGCTTCAAGTTGTTCTTGCACTGAGACCGACGAGCGGCCTCGCGGGCTTGCTGCACAGCGGGCAGCAGCAGAGCAATCAGAACGGCGATGATCGCAATCACCACCAGCAGCTCAATCAACGTAAATCCGCGCGAACGTCGAACCGTAACCATGCCATCGCTCCATAAACAGAAAGTAGAACGGGATGAAAACTACCGTCACTAGTTCCAGGGGAGCGGAGCGTGACCCACCTGGATAATCGATTTCAGTCTGCAGATTCTCACACGTGAGTGAACCTTTTTCAATCGCACTGATCAAAACTTTCGGCACCAGATCCATGATCCGGCCGTAAGCCACTTTGCTTGCGGCTCGAAAATGTGCCAGAGCTGAGCCGCGAATCCCATAGATCATAAGACCGACAATGCCAGTCGTTTGGTTTTCGGTTGTTTTCCGGGTAGCCATGCCCGTTGGTGAAGCCTGCAGTCCGGCTGTCTGCTCGCCAGCAGACAGCCTCTGACCAGTTGTATGGAAGTCCGCGCTCAATTTAGGCCGGAGTTGTGGTGTAGGGCGCGGCTGACTCGGCTGATTTTTGAACTGGGTTGAGCAGCGGGGCGGAGAAGTTCTTCGTATTGATCTGGATCTGGTCGCCATTGGTGTACTGCCAGTCGCGCGAGCCGTAGCTCAGCTTGCTGGTGCCGAAGTAGTGCAGGTGGATGTCGCCCGGAATGCGGTGTTGCGGGTATTTGAAATGATGGTCTTCCATGTTGGCCAGCGTATGGCACATGTGCTGTTCGCCGGACCATAACGTGCCACTGTCATAGATCACCTCGCCGCGCCGTGTGACCGTGCACTGCAGTTCGATCTCTTGGAAATCATGGCCGATGATCAGTTCCGGGCCGATGGAACAGGTCCGGAGTTTAGACGGTGCGAGGTAGAGATAGTTGAGTTTTTCCGTCGCATGGTCTGACCATTCATTGCCCACCGCAAACCCTAAGCGGATGGGGTGGCCCCGGTCATCGATCAGGTAGCAACCGACGATCTCGGGTTCTTCACCGCCGTCGCTGGTGAAGTCGGGGATGTCGAGCGGTTCGCCGGGGCCGCGGAGAATCGTGCCGTTGCCTTTGTAGAACCACTCGGGGGGGACACCACGGGTTCCCGGCAAGGGTCGGCCCCCTGCCAGGCCCCATTCAAACATCTTGCGGGAATCGGTTTTCGGGGGTTCGTTCGCCGCCGGAGCGGAGGGGGCTCCGGTCGCCACATGCATCTGATCGCGCGACTGCATGCTGCCCAGGTGCGTCAGTCCCGTGCCGGTGATCAGCACGTGATACGGATCAGCGTGATCGACAGGAGGGCGCAGGACTGGTCCCTCGGCGAGTTTACTGGCGGCCAGCAGTTGGGCGTACGGCACGCGGGTCGTTGATTGTGCAGCGAGCTTGCTCAGCCAGATGCTCAGCGTAGTGCCTTGCGAAGTGGCGCGGCGATAGGCGTCGCTCACCCGCTGGACCTGCGGCTCGACCGCGGTCACGTCGATGATGTCGGGACCGCTGACGACACCGACACGGCGACCCAACTGCGGGGTCTCGAATTGCACGACGGAAAGCAATCCCATGAGGTTGATCCTAAGTCATCTGGGCGGGCAAAAGATGCCAAGCGGAACCACACGTTCCACTCAGCCGGACGTGGGCTGCAAATTTTTCGACGGGAGCCGGGTTCAGGTAACCGGAACACGGTACGCGATCGCTCCCCGAATAGTGGGCCGCTGATCGATCCCCTATTTCGAGACAGGCACGCCATCCTGCAAAACGTTGTAGGCAGTCAGTGATTCCTGATCGCGGATGTACATCCGGCCGCCGGTGACGATGATGTGTGCCCAGGCGGGCTTGCCGTGCGGTTTAACCTGGAAGCGGCCGTGTTCTCGATAGGCGTCGGGGGTGGCCTCGGCCAGGACTACGTCGTGGCCTTCCCCCAGGATGTAGAGCATCCCGTCAGCGACACAGAGCGATCCCTTGCCGGCGCTGCGGGCCTGCCAGGCGATCTTGCCGGTCTTGAAGTCCATGCAGGTCAGCGGGCCGCCGCCGGCGGAATACATGTAGTCGCCGACCTTCACAATGCCACCATGGTGACAGGCCATTTTTTTCTCGAAGTAAACTTCCTCTGCGGTCTGGGTGCTGCCAGCCACGGTGATCCGGGCCAATCCGCCGCCGACTCCGTAGGAGCTTGAGGCGAAGACCATGTTGTCGGCGACGATCGGTGCACAGCAATTGGCCGTTCCATTCGCGGGTGCCGTATAGCGCCAGCGCGGCTTGCCATCGGCTAAGGAGACGCCAAACACGCTTTGGTTCGCAAACTGCACGATCTGCTGTTCGCCATTGATGACAGCCAGCACGGGGGACGAGTAATGGGCCCGTTCCGTGACTTCGGTGCTTTGCCAGACCGGCTTGCCGTCGAGTTTGTTCAAGGCGACCAGGGTGCCTCCGTTGCCACCCGGCGTGACGATGATCAGATCTTCGACAATCAGCGGTGATTCCGAATAGCCCCAGCCCGGCAGTCCGCCGCCGAAGTCATTTTTCAAATTGACATGCCAGATCGTCTTGCCAGTCGCGGCTTCCAGGCAGGCAAGATCGCCATTGCCACCTTCGACATAGACGCGGTCGCCGTCCACCGTGGGTGTGCCGCGCGGGCCGTCGCCCATGCCGTTGCGATATCCGCCGACTGCCGCCCGCAGCTCGCTGAGATCCAGGGTGCCATCGCCGGCGATCCTGGTCGCGAGATAATAGTTTCGCAGTTCCCCTGCGGTCAGCAGTCCATCGCGGCCCGCTTCGTGCTTGGCCAGAGATGTTTCAATCTCTTCCGCGGTTAGCAGTTCGTCACCCTTGTTGGTGGCAGGATCGCGGACATCGATCCGGCCGAATTGGCGATCCAGGGCGGTCCCGCGCGACTCCTGTCGTGAAATCTTTCCGTCGGCATCTTTATCAAGATTTTTGAGGTAAGCCTCGGTCCGCTGCCTGGCGAGCGCCGCCGCATCGGCCTTGTCGTCCGGGGCATCGATCCGTTCAAACGTGTCCCGCAACAGGTTCGCGACTTCCGGGAAGCTCAATTGCCCGTCATTGTCTTTGTCCAAGTCCTTCAGCAACGCGGCCGAACGCCGTTCCGCGATCGCTTCCGGCGCATCAGGACTCGGTTTGTCGTACTTGTTCCAATCCCAGCCGAACCGGCCCAGGGCTTCGATTTCGCTGACCACCCCATCGCTATTGCGGTCCAGGTTTTTGAAGTCACTCGCCACGCGCGTTTCCAGCAGGGAGGTCAGCGGCCCCGGTTGCACAGACCACACCGTGCTGCCGTCCTTCGCATCCAGTGCGATGATGTGTTCGACGCCATTCAAATCCCCCTGGGTATAGATCCGGCCCGCTTTCACGGCGATCGATGAATAGCCGACGCCGACGGAATCGACCTGCCAGACGACCGCCGGACCGTCTTTCGGCCATTCCTTTAACAAACCTTTATCGAGGCTGATGCCATCGCGATGCGGACCGCGCCATTGGGGCCAGTCCCCCGCCTGCACCGGGACCTGGGCCCATCCTGAAGTGGCCCAGGCAGACAACACACAGGCAGCAACCACGGTCATCACAGAGGTTTTCATCGGCGGGACTCCTGGGGGATGGACGGCCCCGGGGGATGCCATCACGGCACATGATGCACTCCCGGGCAGGCATGAACTGCGGCATTGTAGTTTTGAGCGGCAGAATTTGCAGCGTCGGGAAGCCGAATCAAGACTGTTCCCGGTCGGAGAAACACTGCGAGGAACTGCCACGCCGCCCGGGTTGGCAAATTGCCAGCAATCAGCCCTGATCTGTCGTCCTCACCCACGGTCTGTGTCGTGCACGGCCATGACGTAGACGTTGTGTCTGCCGGTCTATCTAAAATGTGGGCTTGCCCCCGATACCCAATTTTGCAGTATAACCCTCGTATCCGATTGCCATCGAGTCCGCCGATCTGCCCCGTTGGTTGAAGGCTGATGACTGGAGGTACCGGAGTTCGAGCGAATACGGAGAGTACTGATGACGACTTCTGGCCACGTTGCCCCGCCCGATCTGCTGGCGGCAATTATTGTGGGGGCTGGATTTGCGGGCCTGGGGATGGCGGTGGCCTTGCGGAAACAGGGCATCCGGGACTTTGTCATCCTGGAAAAAGCACAGGACGTGGGGGGCGTGTGGCGGGACAACAGTTACCCGGGGGCCGCATGTGATGTTCCCTCGCATCTGTATTCGTTCTCGTTTGAGCTGAAGCCGAACTGGACCCGAACTTTCGCTCCGCAGGCGGAGATTTACGAGTACCTGCGCCACTGTGCCCGGAAGTATGATCTGCTGTCACACATCCGATTTTCCTCGGAAGTCAGCAGTGCCAGGTTCGATGAGCGAACCTCTGTGTGGACGGTGACCTTGCGCGATGGCACGGAATTGAAATCCCGGCTGTTCATCGTCGGGACCGGTCAATTGAGCCGCCCCGCTTATCCGAAGGTCGCGGGAATCGAGAACTTCCAGGGGCCGTCATTTCATTCGGCAACCTGGAATCACAGTTATCCGCTGGAGGGCAAGCGGGTTGCGGTCATCGGTACGGGGGCCTCTGCCATTCAGTTCGTGCCGGCGATCGCGGACCGCGTGGCCCATATGAAGGTCTTTCAACGTTCCGCTCCGTACATCCTGCCACGGGCGGACTACGCCTATTCGGACCGGATCAAAGCCGTGTTCTCCGCCGCCCCCTGGCTGATGCGCCTCTATCGGCTGGGAATCTTTCTGCAGCATGACATCCGCAAGCCGGCATTCACCAACCGCCAATGGCTGATGAAGATCATGGCCGAAAAGCCCTTTCGCAAGCTGCTGGATCAACAGGTCAAAGATACGGCATTACAGGCCAGGATGTTGCCGGACTATCCGGCGGGCTGCAAACGCATTCTGTTGTCCAATGACTATCTGGCGACATTCTCCAAACCGCATGTTGAGTTAGTCACCGACAGCATTCGGACCATCACCGCGGAAGGCCTGGAAACCGCGGACGGCGTGCGGCATCCCGTCGACGCGATCATCTACGGCACCGGATTCGCCGCGACCGAGTTCCTGGCTCCCATGCATATTACGGGAGCGGGAAACCTGGATCTCAACGTGGCCTGGAAGGAGGGAGCCCAGGCTTACCTGGGAATCACGGTTCCCTCGTTCCCCAACTTCTTCATCCTGTACGGACCGAATACGAATCTCGGGCACAATTCGATCGTCTACATGCTGGAAAGCCAGATTGCCCACGTCATGCGGTGCATCAAGGCCATGCGTGAGCGACAGAGCGATACGGTTGAAGTCAGCGGTGCGGCGCATGAAACTTTTCATACGACCATTCAGGGTCGCCTGGCCAAATCGATCTGGAAGGGTTGCAAGACCTGGTACATTGATGCGAATGGTCGCAGCACGACCAACTGGCCGGGGTTCGCGACCTCATACCGCCTGCTCACGAAACGGGGCAGTCTGGACGCCTATCAGTTCAGCCATAGTCCCGAGGGGCCGGCGGGTAGCTTATGACAACCGTGGAAGTCAATCCGCGTCAGAGTGCGTTTGAACGGGTCAAAGCCGTCATCATCCGCGGGTTTTTGCGCGGCGCATTCCGCGGCGTGATGAGCCCCCGGCGAACCCCGGCATTTCAGCGGCGATGGATCAAGTTGCTGTCACGCTTCACGCCGGCCCGCCGCGGTGTGGTTCGCGAACAACGCCTCATCGCGCAGGTGCCGGTGGAAATCACCTCGGTGCCGACGGCCAAGAAAAATTCCGCCGCGATGCTGTACATCCACGGTGGCGGGTTTTGTCTCTGCAGTCCGGCCACCCATCACAGTGTGACGTCCATTCTGGCCCTGGAAAGCGGCATGTCCGTCTGGACTCCGGACTACCGCCTGGCTCCGGAAAACCCCTACCCGGCTGGGCTCGAAGATGTCCTGGCAACCTACCACGAAATGCTCCGAGCCGGGTACTCCGCGGAACAGGTGGTGATTGCGGGTGACTCGGCCGGGGGGGCACTGGCGTTGGCCCTGGCGATCCGGTTACGCACCACAAATCAGCCCCGGCCAGCCGCCCTGCTGCTCTTGTCGCCGCTGACCGATCTGCAGCAAAGTGCCGACACGCAACGGACGGTGGCGGCGCCTGATCCAATGATTCGCGGTGACTGGCTGGACCAGATGCTGAAGTGGTATGCCTGCCCGCCCGGCACACCCGAGCATTGCCCGCTGGAAATCGATCTGCAAGGACTGCCCCCCCTGCTGATCCAGGTTGGTGATCTGGAATTCCTGCTGGCCGATTCCACGCGACTGGCCGAGCACGCGGCCCGCTGTCAGGTGGAATGTCGTCTGGAGATCTACCACGGGCGCTGGCACGTATTTCAACTGCAGTCGCGATTCCTGCCTTCTTCGGTGACTGCGCTCCAGGCGTTGGCCGCGTTCGCGCGAGACAAAACTCAAACGGCCGGTTGATGCACGTTGTGGGTTGTAATGTGCCGGAGTACCTGACCGCGATCAGGAAGAGTCATGCCGCGACCGACTGAGCCCCCCCGCGATTCAATCCCGCTGCGCAGCACCCTCGCACGCATGTCGATCCAACCGGGTGCTTGCCTGGCCCACGTGGATCGGCTGCACAAGCTGGAAGACGAATCGGGGTACTTCCCATACGTCGTCTGCATGGGCCCCCGCGTGATGAATCAACTGCATTGCTGGCTGGAATCGGGCGACATCGTGGCCGACCTGACTCGGCCGCTGGGAATGCGGTTCTTCAAGCGGCAGGACTATTACGACTGCTTTGCCATCGATCCGCAACAGGTGAAACGCTATTCATTTGCGGATGTCACCATCAAGACTCTCACCGCGGGCCAAGTCAGCTTTTGGGACTTCGACATGCAGCAATACGCCGCAACATGAGCTGTGCGGAACTTTGCAGTTTCAGAAGCTGTTGTCAGAACAGGAGATTACGGCGGTTGTTACGGGGCTGGTGAAAGTCAGGGTCA
>CAZQUW010000099.1:8729-16374 GCA_964596215.1 uncultured Planctomicrobium sp.
TTGTCAGAACAGGAGATTACGGCGGTTGTTACGGGGCTGGTGAAAGTCAGGGTCATTTCCGTTGACGACACGAAGGTCGTCTATGCACCGGTCAATGCCGACTAGCGCTCTGTCAAAGCTAGGAATTGGGGTGCCACTGGCTCTGCCAGTGCTTTGCCGGACAGCAACATGAAAAGCGGTAGTAGCACTGCCAGTGGCATCCCGCAGTCAAACGTGCGCCAAGTACTGGTTGACCGCAGGAACTCGGTTTTTGTCCGTAAGATGGGCACTCCTGCCCGTCTGTTTTAGCGAATCGAACTCGGAGTCGGGCAAGAGTGCCCGACTTACGGTCGAACGGAAGGGAGCGTTGCCTGGTCAACTTCAAAGCGTTAGCAGGCAATTTCGTCGCCATGTGCCGAGCGACGGGCTTGGGGCCGTGCCCGACAGTCTCAAGGTGGCGTCCGATTATGCCGATAAATCGGAGTAGGCAAGATAGCGGGACTTCCGGGGCAAACCGATTTTTGCACCAGAAATCGTCGCACAAGCCCCACGGGGCTCGACTTCCGGCCTACAATTCAATAGACAAAATTCCCACTGCGGCAGAGGTGAGCGTTGAACGAAGTGTTTATCGCAGCAAGAGGTTACGCCGTAAGTTGGGAGCCAGTGGTTTCGCCGGCAGAAAGTCGGCCAGGAGTGCGGCGGCATGAATATTGTCATGGTCAGTTCAGAAGCGAGCCCGTTTGCTAATACGGGCGACTTGGGTGATGTGGTGACTTCGCTGGCAGAAGAGTTGGTGGCCCGCGAGCAGCGCGTGACCCTGATTCTGCCGTATTACCCCCAGTTTCTGGCGAAAAGTGCCGTACCGCTGCCGCCGACCGAACCCCTGCCCATCGAGCTGAACATCAAGATTGGTTCGCGGACCGTCACTGGCAATGTACGGCAAGCCCGGATTGCGGGTGGCAAGATCCAGGTGCTGCTGATCGATCAGCCGGCGTACTTTGACCGCCCCCAGCTTTACAACGACGGCCAGCGCGACTACCGCGACAACTGCGAACGCTTCGTGTTCTTTTCGCGTGCGGCCGTGGAGTTGATCCGGCAGCTGAAGATCAATCCCGACATCGTCCATTGCCACGACTGGCAGACCGGGCTGATTCCGGCGTTGTTGAAAATTGAACATCGCAACCTGCCGCCGCTCAATGAGACCGCGTCGGTCATGACGGTACATAACATCGTCTACCAGGGGCAGTTCTGGCATTGGGATATGGAACTGACGGGGCTCGATTGGAAATATTTCAACTGGCGGCAGATGGAATTTTTCGGCCAGCTGAATCTGCTGAAAACCGGAATCGTGTTTGCCGACGCGATTACCGTGAATTCACCCGAGTACGCCCGTGCGATCCAGACACCGGAACATGGTTGCGGACTGCATGGTGTACTGCGGACCCGTTACGAGCATCTTATTGGAATTTCCGAGGGTGTGAATCAGTACCTCGAAATTTATCGGCATGCGATGCGCCGCGAAGATGCGGCCCAGTTTGCGTTGTCCAAAACTGCGTCTAACACCAAATAATAATTCTGCGGTAACTCGCCGCGGACTTCATAAAGCTTCTCGTCTCGGGGCAGATCACAACTGCCTCATTGTGCTCGGCTCGCGTCAACCGACAAAAATTTTACGCCGACTCGCAGCTCACTGTCACGGGTGTCCGACGCTCGTGCGGTGGGCACACGCGCGAACGCGATCTCCAATTTGAACGTTACTCATGCATCCCATTTCACTGGCGCTGTTCTGGCACCAACATCAACCCTATTACCCTGACGATGTTTCAGGCGAAACGCTGATGCCCTGGGTCCGTCTCCACGGAACCAAGGACTATTACGGCATGGCGCTGCACATTAAAGAAGTTCCGGAATTTCGCTGCACGATCAATCTCGTTCCCAGCCTGTTGCTGCAATTGCAGGGCTATGCGGAACATGGTCGCAGCGACCGGCATCTGGATGTCTCGCGGCTGCCCGCCGATGGGATGTCAGAACTTGATGGGCACTATCTGCTCGATAACTTCTTCATGGCCAGTGTCGAGAACATGATTCGGCCCTATCCGCGGTACTACGAGCTGTACCAGAAGCGGGGCTTCGGAGTGGATTCGGCCGAGAAGGCGCTGCCCCGTTTTTCCGAGCGCGATATTCGTGATCTGCAGGTCTGGAGCAACCTGACCTGGATGCATGAGCTGGCGTTCGAATACGACACCGAACTCCGGGCTTTCCGTCAGAAAGGCCGTCACTGGACCGAACACGAGAAGAACTGGCTGCTGGATAAACAGCGGGAAATTTTGAAGGCGATCATCCCCCTGCATCGCGAACTGGCCGAGGGGGGCCAGGTCGAACTGACGACGACTCCTTTCTATCACCCGATCCTGCCGTTGCTGGTGGACAAGCGGGTGGCTCGGCAGGCGATGCCTGGCTGTGAGTTGCCCAAGTTTCTCGATTCCTACCGCCAGGACGCGCTGACGCACCTCGAGCGGGCCGTGAAATATCACACGGAACTGTTTGGCAAGCCGCCGATTGGCATGTGGCCGTCAGAAGGCTCCGTATCACAGGAGATCATTCCGGCGATCGCGGGCACTGGTATCAAGTGGATCGCGACGGACGAGGAGATCCTGTCGCATTCGCTCGGGGGGCAGGTCGCCCGCGATTCCCAGGGCCATCTGCGGCAACCGGAATTGCTCTATCGTCCGTGGCAGATTGAAGAGCAAGGCCAGGAACTGCAGATCGTATTTCGCGATCACGGCTTAAGCGATCTGATTGGCTTCCACTATCAGCGCAGCCAGCCGGCCCATGCCGCGGGGGATCTGCTGGGGCGGGTCGAAGCGATCGGCCGCGGCGTGGGCGACCGCGTGGGAAATCGTCCGACGCTGGTCTCGATCGTTCTGGACGGGGAAAATTGCTGGGAGTACTATCCCGAGGGGGGCGTGGAATTCCTGCGGACGCTGTATCGCGAAAGTGTGAAGCATCCCAACATCAAACCCGCCTGCATCGGTGACTATCTCCGCGAGTTCCCGGCAACAGATCGCATCGGGCAACTGTTCGCCGGCAGCTGGATCTCGCATAACTTCGCGATCTGGATTGGCCATAGTGAAGACCGCGAAGCCTGGGACTTGCTGCATGTGACGCGCGACTTTCTGGTGCAGGCCGAAGCCCGCGGCACCCTGCCCCCCAGCGAGTACGCCCGGGCGTGGGAAGAGATCTACATTGCCGAGGGGAGCGACTGGTGCTGGTGGTATGGCGATGACCATTCCTCTTCGCTGGACGGCCTGTTCGATCAGCTGTTTCGTAAGCACCTGCAAAACGTGTATGCGATCCTGGGGGTGCCAGCCCCCAGCAACTTGAATCGCCCGATTTCACGCGGCCAGCAGCGGATTTTGCACACATCGCCGCGCGGTTTCCTGGATATCGTGGTGGATGGACGCCGGTCGTATTTCGAATGGCTGAATGCGGGCCTCTACGTGGCCGGCAGCGAACGTGGGACCATGGCGATGGTCACGGCCGGTTTGATTAAAGAAATCCATTTTGGCTTTGATCTCAATCAATTGATGATTCGCTGCGATACGGCAACCCGGGCCAGCGATGATTTGCGGCAGGCGGCAGAGTTGCGGATCGGATTTGTCGAACCGGCGGGGTATGTGGTGCGCGTCTGGAATCCTGGCCTGCCGACCGCCACGGCCAGCTTGTATCACGACAACCTGATCGTTCCGGACGCTAAGGTGGCATATGCTGCGGAACAGATTGTGGAGCTGACGGTCGATTTTGGAGACCTGAAGTTGTCACCCGATACGCCGTTGCAATGGTACGTGGAAGTGCTGGGCGAGAAACAAAGCCTGGATCGGGCTCCACGCGAAGGGGTGATGGATATGCTGGTCCCGTCGGCCGATTTCGAACGGATCATGTGGCAAGCCTGAGGCATCTCATGCACGGTCAAACCCAGGTCAAACATAGAAAGTCGAGTGCCACTGGCGCGGCCAGGGCCTTGCAGGACGGCAGAATTGAAGTTCGCACTGGCACTGCCAGTGGCACAGACTCGTAATCACTGACACACGTAATTCATTTTCCGGGACCTGACAGCGCCTGGAATACCCAATACACGAATGGTCCTATTCCATGCCAGATCTCCGGAAAGATCCCATCGTTGGCCGCTGGGTCATCATCGCGACGGATCGCGCCAAGCGGCCTCAAGATTTCATGCGCGAGAAAGATCGCTCGACTGGCCCCGCCGGGTTTGACCCATTTCTGGCCGGTAACGAGAGCGCGACACCCTCGGAGATCCTGGCCTATCGCGAGTCGGGAACGCAGCGGGACAAGCCGGGTTGGCGCGTACGAGTAGTGCCTAACAAGTTTCCCGCCCTGCAAATCGAAGGGCATCTGAGCAAGCGGGGCGACGGCATCTATGACTTGATGAACGGCATTGGCGCCCACGAAGTCATCATTGAGTGCCCCCACTACGAAGAAAGCATGGCCCGCCTGACGCTTGACAACATCCGCGAAATCATGTGGGTTTATCGCGATCGTATGGTGGATCTCAAGAAGGATCGGCGGTTGGTGCACGGCCTGGTCTTCAAGAACAAAGGAGCCCTGGCCGGCGCGACGATCGATCACAGCCACTCGCAGCTGATCGTGACTCCCGTCGTTCCCATTAACGTCTGGGAAGAGATGGAAGGGTCACTGGGGTTTTACAATTACCGGGGACGCTGCATCTACTGCGACATGATCCAGCAGGAGCTGGCAACTGGTAGCCGGATCGTGCTGGACCTGCCAAACTTTGTCGTCTTTTGCCCCTTCGCCAGCCGTTTCCCCTTCGAAACCTGGATTTTACCCAAACAGCACTCCAGTCACTTTGAAAACATTCAACGCCAGCAAGTTGAAGAACTGGGACTGGTGCTCAAGACCGTGCTGTGTAAACTGGAGCTCGCGCTCGACGATCCGCCATACAACTATCTTATCCACACGGCCCCGTTTGACACCCAGGAATTACAGCATTACCACTGGCACATGGAGATCATGCCTCGTCTGACGCGCGTCGCTGGCTTCGAATGGGGCAGCGGCTTCTACATCAACCCCGTGCTGCCCGAACAGGCTGCGGCGTTTCTGCGCGACACCGACATCGAACCTGCGCGGATGGTGTGACTTAACAGTCGTTTGAGGTGATATCGACACAGAGTTTTGAGCCACGGATGGACACAGATTGAGACAGTTAAGCCCCGGTGTTCCAGACTGTCTGCGGTGGCTCCCGAACGGGATTGCAGATGACATTCGGTTAGGGTAACGGCACTTCAGTCAGTGTTTGATCTGTGTCCATCTGTGGCTGAAAAACTCGCCGATACGATTTGTCGCCACTTAAGTAACGTAGTTCTCTCAGAGCGTCTTTCCCTACAGTCACCAGACAACGCGACATCCCCAACCTCACTGAGCGCGTAGCGAATTTTCAGGAACTCACGCCATGAATCGTTTGCGATTGGCCCTCGTATTTCACGATCACCAACCGATCGGCAATTTCGACGGAGTGTTCGAAGGGGCCTATCAGGACAGCTACCTGCCGTTACTGGATGTGTTGCGCGACTATCCCGATCTGCCGATGGTCCTGCACACGTCGGGCAGCCTGCTGGAATGGATCGTGGCCAATCACCCGGAGTATGTCGATCTGGTCCGTGGGTTCGTTGATCGCGGGCAGATGGAGATCCTCGGCGGGCCGTTCTACGAACCGATCCTGGCCTGCATCCCCCGTCGTGACCGAATCGGCCAGATGGAGCTGTACTCGGAGTACCTCGAGCGCCATTTCGGGGCCCGTGTCCGGGGCATGTGGGTGCCGGAACGGGTCTGGGAACAGTCATTTGCGGCGGACATTGCCGATGCGGGGATTGAGTACACCCTGCTGGACGATTTCCACTTCCGTAACAGCGGTATGCACCCCGATCAGATGCACGGCTATTACCTGACGGAAGAGGAAGGCCGCCTGTTGAAGATTTTCCCGGGGAGTGAGAAGCTGCGGTATACGATACCTTGGCAGGACCCTGAAGAGACGATCAAGTACCTGAAGGGGCTGCACGAGAAATTCCCGAACGCCGCAGTCGTTTGTGGTGACGATGGCGAGAAGTTCGGGACCTGGCCCGGATCGAAGGCCCATGTCTTCGAAAAAGGCTGGTTACGACGATTTCTGGACGCCCTGCGCGCCAATCGGGATTGGCTGAATGTGTGCACGACGGCCGACATCATCGACAATACGCCGCCGCTGGGATCGGTCTACCTGCCCGACGCCAGTTATCGCGAAATGTGCGAATGGGCTCTGCCACCGGAACGGCAGCTTGAATACGCGCATCTGACGCGGACTCACGAACATGATGCCGACTGGCCGCAAATGAAGCAGTTCATGCGCGGCGGCTTCTGGCGCAATTTCCGGGTGAAGTATTCCGAAGCCAACGAGATGTATTGCCGCATGCTGGAAGTCAGCCGCCGGCTGGAAGAGTTCCAGTTGACTCCCGCGGCCGAGCTGCATCCCGAGGCACTGGCTAAGGCTCGCGTGGAGCTCTACCGGGCACAATGTAATTGCTCGTACTGGCATGGGGCCTTCGGCGGTTTGTATTTGCCGCACCTGCGAAATGCAGTCTATCACCACTTGATTGCCGCAGACAATCTGCTGGAACAGATTACAGGACGGAGTGGCCACTGGGTGCAGGTCGTTGCCGATGACTTCAATCTGGATGCACGGAAGGAAGTCCGGATTGCCGGCGATCGACTGGCGGCCTATCTGTCGCCCAGTCGCGGCGGGCATCTGTATGAACTCGACGTCCGTTCGACGAAGCACAATGTTCTGGCGACGCTGAATCGGCGTCCGGAATCGTACCATGACCGGATCCGGGCGTTTGCGGAAAACCGTGAGCTGGGAGGCAAAGTCGCCAGCATTCAGGGTGAGGTGATCTTCAAGCAACCCGGTTTGGAAAAGAAGCTGATCTACGACAACTGGCCCCGCAAGAGCCTGGTTGACCACTTCTATGCCGCGGAGACTCAGCTGTCGGACATCCAGCGCTGTGAAGGGGACATCGGCGATTTCGTGCTGGGCGTTTACGAGACCGTGCTCCGTCGGACTGCTCAGCGGGTGGAAGTGCAGATGACTCGGCAGGGGAACGTGGGACACCACCAGATCCAGGTATCGAAGACGGTGTCACTCGATGTGGAACACCCTGGCGAGCTGGAGATCGTCTACCAGTTGGAGCAGTTACCGGTAGGCGAAACGCTGCATTTTGGGGTGGAGTTCAACTTTGCCGGCATGGCGGCAGGGGCCTCGGACCGCTACTACTACGATTCACGCGGACGTCAGATCGGCCAACTGGAAGCGGTTCAGGACCTGCCCCAGAGCGACCGCCTGGGCCTCGTCGACGAATGGCTGGGCGAGGATCTCAGCCTGGAGCTCGATCAACCCGCGAGCTTCTGGACGCTGCCGGTGGAAACGATCAGCCAGTCTGAAGGAGGCTTCGAAGCCGTTCATCAGAGCAGCTGTGTAATTCCCCACTGGCGGATCACCGCAGGGGCTGATGGACGCTGGAGCGTGCGGATCAGCTTGTCGGTCGACACCTCGGCCGCGCAGGCTCGCCGCTTGCGAGAAGCCGCGGTTGTGGGGTAG
>CAZQUW010000099.1:16474-21165 GCA_964596215.1 uncultured Planctomicrobium sp.
CGACACCTCGGCCGCGCAGGCTCGCCGCTTGCGAGAAGCCGCGGTTGTGGGGTAGCGCTCGGTCAAATCGAAAAATGGCGGGGGCCACTGGCTCTGCTGGTGCATTAAAGGCGAATCGCACAGGCAAAGCCAGTAGCACCCAACCCCAGTCTCAACACTTTACGAGGCGTATGTTCAATAATTGATTACGGGCCGAATGGATCTACGACAACTTCCACCGTGCCTGCTTGAGCTGCGCATTGGGGGAGTCTTTCAATAACTCATACCAGACGGTGACCAGCGTTCCGTCCTGGCATTCCACTGTCGAAGGGTAACCGAGGTCTCCGGTATGGCCATTGGCGCTAATCGTCAGGGGTTCACTCCAGGTTTGACCGTGATCGCTGCTGATGCGGACCTGATTGCCGAAAGGCTTCCGGCGATAGCCGTAGCTCATCAACAGGCGACCGTCTTTCAGCCGCAAGAGGTGGGACGGCAGACCCCAGACGTTGATCGCGTGGGGCTCGGACCACGTCTTGCCACCATCCTTGGATTCGGTCTGCAGGGTCTCGGAGCGATTGTTCGGGTTATGGTTACGGATGTGGACAATCAACGTGCCATTCGCGCATTCCACGCCATGGAGCTCGTGGTACTGGCGATGGTCATCGCCAGTCCGAGTGGGGATTGTCGCCAGCCACTCCCAGGTCTGGCCGTCGTCGGTCGACTGGCAGACACCCACCCGTTCGGATTGTGTCCAGAGTTCCTTGCCGGGATAGAGGACGCGACCATCGGACAGGGCAATCGGCCCATGGGGGCTGTTGACAGGGACCGCATAGCGGTTAGACCAGGTCACGCCGCCGTCTGTGGAGCGGATCATCCACTTGCCGACTTCGCGGTGCCGTTGCTCGGCCGAGATGCGATGATGAACGGCACGCCATTCGGCGAACTTAATATCGCTCCAGGATCCGGGCAGGCCAGGGGGCAGTTTTTCGGCCGCGGCCAGCAAGTCGGCATAGGCCAGCGATGTGAAGGTGGTGACGAGGATGGTCCCTTTGGTGGTCTCGACCACGCCCGCATCCCGGTCATCAATGGGGCCGTCGAGCAATACCTGGGGCCAGCGCCAGGTACGACCGTCATCCTGGGACCGCATCAGTTCGACCCGTCCGAACGGGCAGACATGCGACTCTCGCCCCCCCGAAAACACCAGCAACAGCTCGCCATTGCTGCGGCGGGCGAGCGTGGGCCACCCGTGATACAGAGGCGGCTTCCAGCTGATCGTGCGGATCTCTTCGATCGTGATCCGGGGAGTGGCCAGGCCGGCGCCGATGCCCGTGAAAGCGAAGAGACCGGCCCCTACGACAGAACCGAGGGCCTCGCGCCGTGTGATCTGATGTCGCATGCTGTCACTCGACCTGTTAACTCGACAGTGGATGTGGAACCGGAGTGGCCGGCAGGGCGCCGTCGCCGTACTCCAGACCCGATTATATCCGGGTCAGCCGCGTACTGTCAGTGCCAGGGATTCAAAGAACAAACCAACCTCGAGAGCCCAGATGAGCTGCCCGAGGTCGGTGGGAGTCAGAATTCAGCGACTGCTGCTGTGAGCTGCCAGTGTTACCACGGCTTAGCGGTAGGATTCGCCGCCACCATGATTGATGCCGCAGACGATATCGCACGACATGTTGTTGTCGCAGTCGTCAACGCTGTCGATGTAGCAGCTGCCGCCGAAGCTGCTCTTGACCTTGCCGCTGCCGTAGGCGGTGAAACCACTGAAGGCGTAGGACTGGTTTAAGGCACCGACTGCGTTCGAAATATCGTTCAGTTCAGTGTTGACCGCGACGGCCACTTCACTCCAGCCGACGATCAGGGCCAGGACGGCGATCGTGATGATCAAAATCAGTTCGATGGAAACCACGGCACCATTTTGATCCAACCAGAAATTCTTCAGCATGCTACGTGTCCTCTATAAGTCTTTAAGCGAGTGAGAGATTGCATTTCATGTCGACTGGCGATCCGCAGTCGATGTCAACTACCGACAACTAGCCCCGCAGGCTTTGACGAGCCTCTTAGGGGACATCTATGTGTACTGATAAAGGTTACTGCCCCGGCGATTGTGACCCATGTTTTTGTGATGGTTGCCTGATTCCTGCCGAATATTCCAGGCGTGCTGTCGTCGCGACAGCCCTGTTCCGCGACCTACCCGCGGAGCCAATCACTGGGCGCACAATGAGCGACTGACGGGGCACCAACTGCCCGTAATCGATTCGCATCACCGAGATCAGTGATTGGGAGAGCTGCCCGCGTCTGTCGCAGTACATCAAGCGAGAACGAAAGACTGGTAATGCATCCAGAGTGCCAAAAGGGGTGCGGCGTGAGGCAGCCTCGCGCCGTCGCGTGAGCGAGAAGGGCTCAAACGCTGAGAAAATACGGGGCTTTACGGCCGCGCGAAATTTCCGCGCGGCGATTCAGGCAGGTCACTCACAGAGGATTTGACCCTCATGTTCTGTATCGACTGCTTTACAAATCGCACGTCCGTTTTTGACACACGTCAAGCGGTCACGACAGGCGTTTCCGTCTGCGTGGTCACCTGCGTTGCACCGGATTCTGCGAAACTCTTGGATAAGTCGTGGTTTACGATCCACAAATCCTGACATTCGTCAGATCCGGCTATGACGTTTGCAACGCGATGTTTTAATGAATGCACAATGCGCGCCAGATGTTGCCTTTACGCCACATTATTGTGGTGCCGGAGGTGCGGCGGAGGTGGCTGCGGATCTGGCCCCGTTCCCGAGGCACTGGATGGTGGTCCCCGCGAAAGGCTCGCTGTGCTGGAATGACCAGTGGCCCGCTTGAGTTAACAACCGGGCCACTGCAGATCGGATCGATTATGGAGTACCGACTACGGCTTTCTCAGCGATTCCACGGCCACCGATTGGAGATCGCGACGCAGGTCCGAACCGTCCGCGTTCTGCAGACCGACTCGCTGGATAAGAAGTATCACGAACAGATCCTGCTGCGGATCAATCCAGCCCTGGGTGCCAAATGCGCCGCCGTGACCGTAGGTTCCCGCGGACATCATCGCATGGACGCCGGACGGCTGGCGAACCACGGCCCAGCCGTAGCCAAAGCCCATCCCGGGGGTAAAGCCACATTCCAGCTTGCCCGTTTGGACTTTAGTCATCTCGGCGACGCTGTCTGCACTCAGGATTTTGACGGGGCCAAGCGAGCCCTTGTGGAGCATCAACTGATAAAGCTTGCTCAGGTCGGCTCCCGTGGAGTAGAGGCCGCCGGCCGGGATGGGATGTTTGGCACCGCGGGTTGGTCCGAGGAGCGAGTATCCCACGTAATTCAGCTTGCCGTCCTTTTGCTCGTACAGGCCGGCCAGGCGCTGCAGTTGCTCGTCGGTGGGATAAAAAGTGGTGTCCTTCATGCCCAGCGGTTCGAAGATGCGCTGGCCCAGAAAACTCTCGTACGATTGGCCGGAGACTACTTCAATGATGCGGCCCAGGGTATCGATGCCGGCGTTGCAGTAGGCCCATTTGCTTCCGGGTTCGAAGTCCAGGGGTTGCCTGGCGCTGACGTTCACAGCGTCTTTTAAGGTCAATTGGCGTTTGAAATAGAGGTCCGAGTTTGGTGCAGGAAATCCGCCAGGCAGGCCTGAAGTATGTGTCAACAGGTCGCGAATGGTGATGCGGCGTGCCGGAGCCCGCAACTTGATGTGGCCACCTTCGCGACTGCTGACCAGTTGCTGGCCGGCAAATTCAGGGAGATGTTTTTCGACAGGATCATCAACAGCGAGTTTCTGTTCCTGGACCAGAATCATGATGCCCATGGCCGTGATCGGCTTGGTCATGGAGGCAATACGAAACAGGGCATCCTGAGGCATGGGCTTGGATTCCGCCACGTTCTGCATCCCGACGGCCTCGATGCTGGCGATTCCGTCTTTAGACCCGATGACCGTGACCGCGCCCGTGATGACATGTTCCTCGACGTAGCGTTGCATCCTGGTGCGGATGGTGGCGAGTTTGGTTGAGTCAAACTCGGCGGCCCAACCGGTGCCTGAGAGTAGAAGTAAACCGCACACCAGACACGTAAAGATCCGAGCCCTGAACATGGTGAGCATCCTCCGAAGTGAATTGAGACTTGCTGCCGTTCCGTACGGCGACTGCATCAAACACGGTTGGATGGGCCATTTCAAGGGTGGATGGGGACACGCGACCTCAAAGAGTTTGCGGGGACTTGCGGGATTAACGTGACTGAAACGTTGGGAAAACGTTGGGAAAAGTATCAACTCAAATCGAATTAATCCCGGGGCACCAACATCACTTCTTCTGCGTATTCCTATTTCTTTGAGATCATGCAGACATGAAATCCCAGATGTCCCTAATGCCACATCAGTCCTGTCTGAAACTCAACCAAAGAAAAAGAACAGGAGCCGTAGAAACGGCTCCTGGGCTTGGCATTTGCAGGTTGTCGGTTGCGAGCTACAGGCAGGCTCGCGAGTGTCGAAGAGATCTTGCGGGGCATGTCGAATCGAGTGGCAAGCTCGATTCGCCGCAGGACATCAAAGTCACCGGATCAAGTTCAAGGTTTGGCGCCCTTGGGAAACTTGGAGTTCGTCAGGTTAGCGGCATCATCTGGTCCAGTGCCGGCAGCGCGTTGGTTTTCGCGCTGAATGGCTTCATAGACCTCCTGTCGGTGGACCGGTATCTCCGTGG
>CAZQUW010000100.1:0-12106 GCA_964596215.1 uncultured Planctomicrobium sp.
TGGCTTCCAGACGCCGCGAGGCCTTTAACAGTTGTGGAGCATCGAGATTTGCAGGATCGAGTTCCTGCAACACCTTCGCAATATGTTCGACTTGCCGCACGTCGTCTTGTTCAAGCGAGCGGACACCGGCCTGCGCCAGGGCGTCGAGTTGACCGGCGAATGATTCCTGTGCTCGATTCAGCAATTGGCGACCGGCCAGGGGCATTACAAGTCCCTGTGAACTTTCGGCCATCGCCCAGGCCGAAGCCAGAAAGCCCAGCGAGCCTACGGTATCGTCTGTCCGAATAGACCACGAATACGATTGAGGTTGCCCGTTCAACTTCCCCGTAAGTTTTACCTGTACTTGCCGCGTCAGCAGATCTTTTCCGAGGAGCACAGTCTCACGGTCGAAACGCACCGGGGGCAACTTGACCGGATAGAGCTCGGGAATCTCGGGTACCGTCTCGAGCGATTCGGGATAGAAGACAGGCGCGATCGCGGCTTTGGCAAGATCTCGGGCCACAGCCGAGACTTGACTACCGGCTATGTCGCGATCTGCGACCAGATGCGGTTCATCCACCACGATCAGGCCGCCAGTGTGCTGCGCGAGTGTCCCCAGTAGAATGAGATCGAGCCGCGGACCAACTGCGAAGCTATTGACGGGAATCGCAGCCGTTCGCAGTTCGCTTAACAGCTTGACCATCGCGGGCGATTCAATCAGTTTCGCCGTGCTGAATCCGTCGCCGATATAGAGGACCGTCCGCGCGCGATCGCCGACCCGCTTGTTTGTTGGCAGGGCCATCCGTAGCGAGAGTTCAAAATTCGTCGACCCCAGTGGAACGCGATCCTCGAGCTTCGTGAACGCCGACTGCAGTGCCGGTGACGCAACCTCCACAAAACCAGCGGTCAAACTGGTCGATGTCACGTCGGAAGCGATCAGCTGCACGCGATCCCCGGCCGGCAATGCCTGGCAGTAGGCTCTGGCCACGGCGAGTCCCTGCGACCGATAAGTACCGCTTTGACTGGCCGAGGTATCGACGATCAGCACATGATCGTGTGGAACGCTGGCCAACTGCGGCAGACTGGGCGCGGGTAAGATCAATGCGGAATACGAAGTTCCCTGGGGAGATTCGAACCGGAGCAAACCTGGCACCGCAGCCTGTGGACTTGGCTTAATCGGAGTCGCAGCGAAGAGACTTGTGAGTAAAAAACCGCCTCCGACTAGCGTGCCTACGCAGCGCCAGCCTGCTTGGGTTAGGGAGCCCATAATCTCGGATTTCCTCAAATTGAGAGAGGCCGAACGGTGGACAAGTCAGATGTGAATAATGTCCGAGCGGGCTAATTGCGGCTGTGCAAGAAGCGAGAAGAAACATGAGGTGATCTGACAACCAACAGCGAGGATATCACTGACTCTCAGCTGCCGAAAGAAAAAAGCCCCATGTTTGCAGCAAAATCTTCCCGAAGTCGGCAGGGGTGCGCCACCTGTAGCGGCCGGGCAAATCTATGAGTCGCGACCGGGGCAAATACTGGGTATGAAGGTCGGTGATAAGCCGATTTTGCCACGCGATTCAATTGCGCCGCCTGCTAATTCGGGAAATTCCAGTTCGGCAAAAAGACGCGTTAGTCTTCTCAAGGAGTGCCGGAGAAGCCCGCAGTTCCGCAAGTTACGTCACATCGATCCAGGTACGTTATAAACCCGTCCGCCCGGCCTCGGTACTCGACGAAGACCGAGCCGTGCCGGGCATCCCGACGGGCGCTATTTTCCCGTCGCCGCGTTACCGGGAATCAGTTTTTGTTCGGCCAGGAATACCAGCGACTGCTTCTGCCAGGCCTCCCACATGGGGCCCTTATAGCCATTGAGCCCGTGGCCGCCCGAGGGAAGCTCCAGATACTTCGAGGGAATCTTCTTCGCCTGCAGTGCCTCATACAGTGCCTTGCTGTTTTCCGGGGGCACCGGCGTGTCGTCCAGGGCGTGCGCCAGGAACGTGGGTGGCGTCTGGGCTGTGACCTGCTTTTCGTTTGAGAACAGCTCCACCAACTGCGGTGTCGGATTCTTGCCCAGGAGATTGTTCCGTGATCCTCCGTGGGTCTTGCCGCCCATCGTAACGACGGGATAGACGAGGATCATGAAATCGGGTCGGCAGCTGACTTTGTCAACCGGGGTGGTTGCCTGGGAGTCACCCGCATCGAAGTGGGTCCCAGCTGTTGATGCCAGGTGGCCTCCCGCCGAGAACCCCATAATGCCGATCCGGGCGGGATTCACGTCCCATTCCGTGGCGTTTGCGCGAACCGTGCGAATCGCACGCTGGGCGTCCAGCAGCGGCACGAACGATCTCCCGGCCGGCAGGCGGTATTCCAGCACGACACCCGTAATACCGTGCTGATTTAACCATGCCGCAATCCCATGTCCTTCGGCGCCCGTCACCAGGCCACCATAGCCGCCGCCCGGACAGATCACGATTGCCGCGCCATTCGGTTTCGCCGCGCGATGCACGGTAATCCAGGCATCGCCTGCCTCAACCTTGCCGTCCCCCGCAGGTGCCTGCCCGTTCCACAGCGAGATCCGTGGCGGCTCGGCTGCAACACACTGCGAAGTAAAAACCAGGAAGCAGGCTGTCAGGAAGTACTTCATGTGATGTTCCAGCGGGTCTGTTGGCGTCGCAGCAGGCCAATTTCAGGAGCAGGGAGTGCAGCCAAGACGCATTTGTGGCTCCTCGATACTACAGTCGATCAATTTCCCTGCGGAACTCGACGGACCGAAGAACATGTTGCCGATAAACCCTTTGCTGCTGTTCCGAGATTGGACTCGCCAGGCGAGCAACAGTCAAGCGCGCGGACTTCGGCACCTGGAACCCCCACAGACTCTGGGGTTGGGAAGTTCAGAATCGCGGCATCTCAAGCGGTAGGGGGCGGATGCAGATGTCTGGCAAACGTTCATGAAGCGTCGGGGGAGAATCCCGCGAGCAGATTCTGTAGAACGCTGGCGGCAATATGCCTGGCAGTCAGCTCGGTGATGCGAATTGCACTGAGCGTTCGAGGTGTGCGGACACCATCTGCCAGTTCGCGCGCCAGGTGCTCGGTATTAAGAGGCTCGAACCACTTGATCCCCAACCGCTCGTATCTGGCTTCCCTGGGAATTCCACCGTTACTGGGCACGATCGCTGTGGCTCCATAGCTGCAGGCCTCCATTGGTACCAGCCCAAATGGTTCCGCATGGATGGACGGATAGACAACGCAACGGCTCACCTGAAACAAAGCCGAGCGTAGCTCATTCGGCACAAAAGTGCCCCACATCACGTCCAACCGCAGGTGTTCGGCAATCTGTCGACAGGCCAGGTGGTAAGCAGGACCATTCACTGTCGGACCGCAGATCAGGACTTGAAACCTGGCGCCGTGGTCCTGGCACAACTTCGCGGCATACAGCAGTAGATCGATCCCCTTTTCGGCATCCTGTCGCCCCAGAAAGACGACCAGCGGAACGTCCGGGCGGAACTCTGGAAAATGCTTCTGCACCAATGCCTCGGCGTGCTCCATGAGGATCGGCTTCGGATCTTCAATGGGGGGCGGAATCGTTACCAGCCGATCGGCATGTAACCCGATATCGCGGCAAATTCGCTCGCCATACTGATCGCTGACCGTAATTGCACGAAAGTCCGAGATTTCGACCGTTTCGCGGATTCGCGCATACAGTTCGGCTTCCAGGCCGATCTCACGAGCATAGTTGGCATAGAGCTCGTAGCCCTGGAAAGTCACCCCAAACTTGATTGGCCTGCGGGTGAAGTGCCGGGCCGCGGCAACGAACGGGCAGAAGATCTCGAGTGCGGGCAACATATGCGTGACCCCCGCGGCATCCATTTGCGCGGCGAATCGTTTGAGCAATCTCGGATCCCGATCGACGCCCGCGCAGACACTGCGAATGAGTCCGTAGATCACATTCCGCAATTCTGAGGGAAAACGCTGAATCCCGGCGACTCGCCAACGATAGGGGATCAGGCGATTGAGGCACCGGCCAATTTGCTCGCGGGTTTCCGACGCTTTTCCCACAAGCCGATGGCGCGCCCCATGCACCAACAATTGCTGAGGAATTGCTGGATCCAGATCACTGTGATCCGGTTGATCCAGCATCCACCAGACGTGTACTTGGTACCCCTGGCGATGATATTCGTTCGCCAGGCGAATGTCCCGGACATTCGCACCGACATGTACTCCCCCCAGCAACATGAAACCCAACACAATGTTGGGCACTGGCGTGTCGCTGCCGCCCAGCACGACCGGCGTGATGTCGCCGGCGGGCAGGGGACGTTCCGCGTCCGGTACCTGATGACGAGTAGGCATCCGCGTTCCTATTGCCTTCTGTCGACCGATCATGCTCACGAGTCACTCACTCCATCGAAAGGGCCAGAGGGCAGATTCCTTCCACCCCAGTGCCGGAAACAGTCAGCCGCATTGCGACCGCAACCGACAGCCATAACAAAACTCGCCGCTTTGATCTCCGACAGGGAGAGCAGGCAGGGCTCGACGCCCGAGTCAATTCGCCGGAGGCCAGGGGATGTCCCAGGCCCCAAACCACGTAACATGTGGTCAATCTGATATTTGGATATTACACACAGAAACTGCCGACGACCATAAGCTGAAATTTATTCAAGCTGCGGAGCACGTGCTCGCGGGGTCGATTGACGGGGCCTGAAGCCGCGCCGCTGGCTCAATGGCGGCGAACTTTCGCCGGACTGTCATAAGTTTCGGAAGTCGAGGCAGTCCGCAGTGAGCATAACTGACATTTCTGAACGAAATGTCACTTTCGAGATGCACCGCCGGTGACGCACTGTCCGTACAAGTCCCGCGCGATTAGAGCGGGTACCCTGTCACCGCCAGTAACAACGTGCCGGTCAATTCTCCAAGCAGCGTTAGAATCACTCCCACAAACAGCACTCCAGTCGCCGCCTGCGTATTTTTGAAGACCAGGATTCGCTTCACCATCTGCCAGACCAACAGTGGGCCGCCAATGCCGGCAATCCAGCGTAACGTCAACCAGATCCAGGTGCTGTCTCCATGCAATTGCGGCCAAGCCACCAGCAGAACTGCGCCCGAAATCAGGCCTCGAACAACGCCCGCCCAGCCCAGAAACTCGTTGAGTCTTAACAGTGGTGCAATCGACATCGTGGGACTGGTGAGATACGAATGTCCCAGCAACATCCCGCACATCGCTCCGCCTAATGTCAGGGCCGAGCTGAGATCTGACGCAAATACGCAACTCCAATGCAGTCGCCACGTTCCCGAGATTAATAGAATCCCCAGGCTGAGTGCGGTCAATGACAGGACGGAGATCACCGCGAGCAAGGCAAAGCCAACCCGGCGGCGTTCGAGCATCCAGAATACCGACGCCAGGAACCCCAGGCCGGCCATCGCAATGCATAACACCTGGTGGACTTGTCCAATCCACGGCGCGATGGCGGTGGCCGGCGCCTGCGGAGTCTGACCTGCCAGTGTCGCCAGTACTCCCAGGCCCATCACAATCAACATCTGGACGCGAAAAAAGCCCGAGGCCACCGTTGCGTGGGGCATTGCCGCCAAGACCAAACTCATGCCGCAGATCAATCGTACGGCAAACTGAGCCAACATGGGGAAACCTGTGATCGGAAAAGTGAGGCCTGCGATCGCCGATATTCCGCATCGGGATTGCGTGGCGTTGTCAAATCAAGATGGCCGCAGCACTGACTGAAGCAGTCTGGCAGTGCGTAGGCCGCAATCAGAATACTAGCCCGAAGCGCCAGCGAGTGCATCTCACACGACACGAATCAGTCGACCCTGATCGCGCACCTGCGAGGATTCAAGTATCAGCGATTGCTGCGGCCTACTTACGGTTGATCAACGACATCACTTCAGCTCGGCTCGATACATTCGACTTGAACAATCCGCGGACGGCGCTGGTCACGGTCAGGCTGCCCGGCTTGCGGACGCCCCGTATCGTCATACAGGTGTGCGTGGCTTCCAGTACGACGACCACCCCCTTGGTGCTCAATTCCTCGTCCATCAGATCCGCCAGCTGATTCGTCATGCGTTCCTGGACCTGCGGTCGATGGGAGATTTCCTCGACAATCCGGGCCAGCTTGCTTAGTCCAGCCACTTTCCCGTTGGGCAGGTAGCCGATATGGGCCACACCCATGAATGGCAGTAAATGGTGCTCACACATGCTGTTGAAGCTGATGTCCCGTACCAGGACCAGCTCGTCGAACTTCTCTTCGAAGACGCGTTTTAGATGGTGCCGTGGGTCCTTATACAACCCGGAAAACAATTCAGCATACATCCGGGCGACGCGCGCCGGGGTTTCCACGAGACTCGACCGATCCGGATCTTCCCCAATGGCCAGCAGGATTTCGCGCACTGCTCGCTCGATCCGCGGCAAGTCGGCCTGACTGCGAGTGGGGTGGGCCAATACGTCTTCAGGAGATTCATCAGTCATTGCGGTAAGCTCGCGGTTGGAAACGTGAACGTGGCGGAGTCTGGCAGGGCCGCTGCTGGCGGTCTGGTCTGGCGATTGATCATTGATGCTAATGTGCCACAGTCGGCCTGATTAGCGGGGCCACCTTCCTGTTTTTTGGAAGAGTGTTCGGTCATACTGATGTTTGTTTATGCATGTGGCAGTTTCGCACAAGCGATTCTAGGACGCAGGGTGTCGAACTTCAACAAGTGGTGTTTGATTCGAGCGGGGCAAACAGCGTGAAGACTTCACAGAAGGCAGAGGAGCAGATGGCTGTAAGTTCTGAACTGTTATTGGCAATCGCTGTTCGCAGGAGTTGGATCCGGGCGACCATCTGGATGTTGATCGCGGCGGCTACTCCGGGAATCGGGCCGACCAGCGCTCCTGCTGCAGATCGCTATGCGAATTTACCCACCGAGAAGTATCTGGGAACGGCAGAGATTGCCGCGACCGTCGATGATAAAAAATTCTTTACCGAGGGGCCGGCGGCAGATCTTCATGGCGACCTCTATTTCACCAATGTTTCGGCCAACAAAGTCTTGAAGTTCGCCGTCAGGGATCGGACTCTGACCGTTGCTCGCGAGAATACGAACGCCGCGAATGGGCTGGCATTCGATCGCGACGGGAATTTGCTGGCTTGTGAAGGGGGCACGGACGATCGCGGACGAGTCACCCGGATTAATCTGCAATCGGGCAAGGTCACCGTCCTGGCCGATGCTTTTCAAGGTAAGCCGCTCGGAGCTCCCAATGACTTATGCCTGGATGCCTCAGGTCGCATCTACTTTACGTCACGCTCTGTGAACCCGAAAATTGCCAACGTCAATGCCGTCTACCGCATCGATCTCGACGGAAAGGTGTCGCAAATCCTGGCGGCTCCGGAGATCGACATGCCGAACGGGATTGAGGTGACGGCAGATGCCAAAACGCTGTACCTGGTGGAATCGGACGGTCGGGCAGATCGGTCGCGCTGCATCAAACGGTACGATTTAAGCCCTCAGGGGACTGTCGGCAAGGCCAGCATACTGATCAATTTCTATCCGGGCCGCAGCGGTGACGGGCTGTGCCTGGACTCTGCAGGGAACTTATACATCGCCGCCGGCCTGCATAAAACGCGCGGGAGCAGTGAGACTCTCGACACCAGGCCCGGTGTCCATGTCGTGACTCCCGAGGGAAAATTGGTCGGATTTGTCGCTACACCGGAGGATACGATCACCAATTGTGCGTTTGGTGGACCCGATCGCCGGACGCTGTTTGTCACTTGCAGCAAGTACTTGCTACAAATTCCCGCCAAGATCGGGGGACCCCAAGAATAGCGCATCGAATTCTGGCCGTTGCAGATAGACGGGCAATTTAATGCCCTGTTTGTGTGCGTCGTGACTGTTTCTTGAGCATGGCGTCCGGTCGGATACGCATAATTTGATTGTTGCGAATTCCAAACTATCGGTAATTCCCGGTCAAAACCGCAAAATAAAACTCGATGCCTATTGGCACGGCAGTTGTTGTGCATTCTGGCATCTGACGACGAAACTCAGGGCAATACCCTGACTTTCGTCAGTCACAAAGCGAGCATTTGAGGTCGTGTTGCCCGAACGACGCTGGAGCTGGCTTTGGCTATTCGAGATGTTTTGTTGGTGAACAGGACATGTTGCCGGTAAATCGGCTCTCGGACAGTATTACTCCCACCCAACTCGGGGCGCTCAGAGTTCCGGCTGGCAGTTCGACGATGTGCGACTGGATGGAGACACGCACCACCCATCGTGCATGGTACGACAGCGCGCAGTCGTAGTTATTGGAATCATGCTGGATAAGACGCTCTCAATCATCCTGGCGGGCGGTGTCGGCTCGCGCTTGCATCCCCTCACCGCCGACCGAGCCAAACCGGGGGTTCCCTTCGGAGGTAAGTATCGGATCATCGATTTCACGCTCAGTAACTGCCTGCATTCAGGCATGCGGCGTGTTCTGGTCCTGACGCAGTACAAATCGCACTCACTGCAGAAACACCTGCGCGACGGCTGGTCGATCTTCAATCCCGAGCTCCACGAATACATCACGATGGTTCCGCCGCAAATGCGGAAGGGCGACTCGTGGTATGTGGGGACGGCCGACGCGATTCATCAAAACCTCTACCTCCTGGAACGCAGCGGGGCGGAACATGTTCTGATCCTGTCTGGCGACCACATCTACCGCATGGACTATCTGGCGATGCTTCAGGCGCATACCGAACGCGGCGCCGACTGCACACTGGCCTGCATGGAGGTGCCGATCGCCGATGCCACCGGTTTCGGCGTTGTCGCAGTGGACGAACAACTGCGCGTTACGGAATTCATCGAGAAATCCCCCACGCCGGCTCACATGCCGAATGATCCCGATCATGCATTGGCATCGATGGGAATTTACGTCTTTTCGCTGCCATTGTTATGCGAAGCGTTAGAAGCAGACCACCGCAATCCGAATTCCGCGCACGATTTTGGTAAGGATATCCTCCCCCGCTTGATCAAAACGCATCACGTCTCGGCCTACTTGTTTGGCGGCCCGACCGGACGCGTGTCGCAGGATCGGTACTGGCGGGATGTCGGGACAATCGATGCCTTCTTCGAAGCGAATATGGACCTGCTGCAGCCCCGGCCGCCGATCAATTTGTATCAGCCGAACTGGCCCATTCGCACTTACGAGCCCCAGGTACCGCCGGCACGCATGATTCCCGGACCGACAGGCCAGCAGGGACAGCTCTTGAACTCGATGCTGGCCTCAGGGGTGGTGATCGAAGGTGGTTCTGTCAGGCATTCGATCCTCTCGGCGAACGCCTATGTCGGGGAAGGGGCGGTTGTGGAACAATCGATGCTCTTTGAAGGGGTGTCCGTCGGTGCGGGAGCCCAACTGCGGAATTGCATCATCGACAAGTATGTCAAGATCCCGCCCGGAACGCAGATCGGCCACGATCGCGAACAAGACGCCCAACGTTTCACGGTCTCCGAACGTGGCGTTGTGGTCGTCCCCAAAAAGTATCAGTTCTCAACCTGAGGTTGAACGAAGTTCGTTAATGGCTTCGCAATCATAATGCAGTCGCGGTAACACTTTTGCCGGTCCCTGAAGCAGTCGTCGACCACCGTCAGGATATAAAAAGGCAGAGGCTACCGCGTAACGGTAGCCTCTGTCATGGAATCCTGTTTGCTCCCGGGCACATGCGCCCGACTCTGGAGAGTCAGGCTACGCTCCGGGAGTCAATCGGCATGTCACCTGACGACTGCGAGCGCGTGATATTTCCGCAGCGATCAACGGCAGCGACGATTATGAACTATGAACCCGATTAAGTTGTCCGCTTGTAGAACGGCAGCTTAACAACTTCAGCGGCCACACGCTGACCACGAATATCCACTTCCAGCTTGGTCCCGACGGCCGCAAACTCTTTGGGCACATAGGCCATGGCGATTGATTTGTCCAACGTGGGTGAGGCGGTACCCGACGTGACATGACCAATCTTGGAACCGGTCGACTCGTAGACTTCGGTCCCTTCCCTCGCAATTCGCTTGATCGCCAGCTGCAGACCCACACGTCGCGGGCGGGCGGTGTTGGCTTTGGCCTGAACCAGGGCGTCGCGGCCGATGAACGGTCCCTTGTCGAGTTTCACGGCGAAGGCCAGCCCGGTGGTAAAGGGATCGGTCGATTCGTTCAATTCATGTCCGTACAGCGGCATGGCGGCTTCCAGTCGCAGTGTATCGCGGCACCCCAGTCCGGCCGGCAGGACTCCCAGGGCCTGGCCAGCCTCGAGCAGTTTTGTGGCCAATTCCTCCGCGTGCGATGCGGGCAGCATGACTTCGAAGCCATCCTCACCCGTGTAGCCCGTGCGGGTCACCACTGCCGGCTGCCCCAGCACCTGGGTCTCAACGCCGGTGTAATAAGCCAGATCCGCGATAGGACCAGCGGCCAGTGGCGTTAACAGCTGAACGGCCAGCGGACCTTGAATGGCCAGCATGAACCACTTGACTGTGAGATCTTCAATCGTCACATCGAAGCCACCGCGCTGCTGCTCCAGCCAGTCGAGAATTTTGATTCGATTCGAGGCATTCACGACGAGCAGCCAGTACTGCGGGAAGCGATATACCAGAATGTCGTCCAGCACCCCCCCGTGTTCGTTGGTGACGAGCGAATACTGGATATCTCCGATTTTCAGTGCCCGCACATCATTCGTGGTCACGTGGTTCAGAAAACGTTCGGCATCGGGGCCGGTGAACTTCACGCGCCCCATATGGGCAATATCAAACAAGCCTGCCGCTTTTCGCACGGCATGATGCTCGGGCATGATGGACGTGTATTGGATCGGCATATCCCAGCCGCCGAATTCGACCATCTTGGCGCCATGCGCTTGATGCCAGGCGTGCAGGGGAGTGGTAAGCAGTGACATTCAGGTATTCCTTCGGCAACGGGAGATTAGGAGAGGGCTTCCAGCAGCAGTGTGGTGTGACTTCAGTGAGCAGGTTGTTCGCCGACAGCAATGGCCGTTGCCGTGGCGTAGGATCGACAATGGGAGATGGTGATCAGGATCTCTGTGATACCAAGCTTGTCGGCGATGATCCTGGCACCGCCGTGAATGGCGATAATCGGAGCTCCACTGGCTTGCGAGACGACTTCAATGTCGCGCCAGCCGACTCCTTTCGCCCAACCAGTGCCGAGCGTCTTCATGACGGCTTCCTTGGCCGCCCAACGACCGGCATAGTGCTGGAGATACTGTTTACGATCCCGGCAATATTGCGCTTCGCCTTCGGTAAACACCCGGTTGATGAAGAGCTCGCCGTGCTTTTCGAGCATGCGGCCGATCCGCAGCGTCTCGACGATATCCGTTCCCAGTCCAACGATCCGCATCCCAGCACCTTGTGATCTTCGGTATGTCCTCGCGCTGGGGCACCGGGCCCCGCGACAATCAACAATATCGGGAATCGTCCCGAAAAGGTATTGTTCCGCAAGCCAGATGACTTATGCACACCGCCCGTGAGCCGGGGTTGCTAACTCTCGAACCGCCGGTTCGGGAAAGCCAGGAGACAATAGCGCATGACTGCGACACCAGTCAGGCTGCCGAACAAAATCTCGCCCGCATAAAACAATGCGGGCCACGGCTGTGGAATATCCCCCAGCTTGCGGAGGCGGCGTTGCAGAAAAGCCGACAGTCCCAGGGCTTCACGGCGACGTTGCCGGACTCGTTCGAATTCCGCGAGGAGCTGTTTGCGATGTTCCAGTTCTTCCGGTTTCGCGCTGGTTACCGGAGCCTGCTCGGCCTGTTTGACGAGCCCCGCAGCGGGATCGCGGCCGAATTGCTGACGCAATTCAAATTGATACAACTGCCAGGCTTGGAAAACGATGGCGGCTTCGCCTGTGGCGAGTAAAAGAAAGGCCGCCGCATAGCCCCAGCGTGCAATGTGGACACGGCACTCGCTGGCCCACCACGCAAATCCATATCCCAACAGCCCGCCCCAGATCAGCGGGAACAGGCCCAATAGCTTGGCGCGGTCGGGCAACTGGACGGCCACAACCGCGGCGAGTCCAGTACCAACTACGATTCCCAGCAGCCAGGTCAGGCGGCGCGGGACCGGAGTGATGGGCGGATCAGTCGGATGAGTCGCGTCAGACATGCGTATCCCGGATGTGCAGCATCCA
>CAZQUW010000100.1:12206-20983 GCA_964596215.1 uncultured Planctomicrobium sp.
CGGGTGATGACTATCCGGCACTGCCCGCCAGCCGGCCGAACGACATCAGGGTGATATCGTCATTCTGGTAGCGTCCACTCGCATGACGCTTCACGTCCTTCAGAATCAGCTTGCCGAGTTCGGTCGGATTAGCCGTGTTCTTGGAGATGAAATCTCGCAGGTGATCGGTGCCGTACAAGTCGCTCGCGGGGTTCATGGCTTCGCTGACGCCGTCGGTGTAGATCACGACGGTTTCACCGGCTTCCAGAGTACGGCGGCCCACTTCAAAAGGAATGCCCTCGACGACACCGATTGGCATGCCGACCAGGTCTTCGGCGAATTCTTCCACGCTACCGTCGGCTTTGCGAATCATCGGAGACATGTGTCCGGCGATGCAGAGTGCCATTTCGTGCGTTTCCACATCCAGAATCACCAGAGTGAACGTGACAAACCGACCTTCCACGGCGTTCGCGCACATGTGATTGTTGATCCGCTCGCAAGCTTCACCAACATCATCTACGAACTCCAACGTCGACTGCACAACACTCGACAAACGGGACATCACGAGCGAGGCAGGCACACCCTTGCCGGCCACGTCTCCGAATGCCAGGCACACTTTCTTGCCATTCTCCTTCGTCGAAACCCCGTAATAGTCACCCCCGACTGCCTGGGCTGATTCGTACGACGCAAAAAACTCGTAACCGTCGACGACGGGAAAGCTTTCGGGCAGCAATGCATGTTGCACACTGCGCGCGATATTCATCTCATTGTCCTGCTTCTGCTTCTCCATGAACGAGACCAGCAGGCGGGCATTTTCATAGGTCACTGCAGCCTGACCGGCAACGGCCATCAGCAGATCGAGATCTTCGTTCTGGAATTGCTTCAGCGGATTCTGCGTATCGATATTGATTACGCCCAGCGGATCGCCGTTCAAGCCCAGCAGCGGAACGCACATCATCGAGCGGATCGTAAAATTCGAAATCGATTCGCTGGCATTGAAACGCGTGTCATTGGCAGCGTCGGCCGACAGGATACCGGTCTTCTCGGTCAGGACCTTGTTCAAGATCGTGCGGCTCAGCTTCACCGAATCGTCATCTCCTGAACGACGATGCTTGATCGCGCGGGGAATCATCTGCGCGCGGCCTTCTTCCTTCAAGAGAATGCAACCACGATCGGCCTGTGGAAAGATCCCAAACAGCGTGTCCAGAATTTTCGGCAGGATCGCCTGCAAATCGACCGTACCGGCCAGGCTCCGCGTGATTTCCAGCACGGCCTTCAGCTTCGCTTCGGGACGGACTTGTATGCCGCCGAATGGATTGCTGCCGACCGAGCCCATGATCATGGAGGCATCTTCGGGACCGGCCGCGACTTCCACAGCCAGGCGAGTCCCGGGAATTGTGCCGTACTCGTCGTCGACCTTGGGCTTTCGCGTGGCGGGAGATAACAGATCTTCGAATCGCAGCAGGATTGGACCCAGCTTGATGCGATCCTCGTTTTTCAACTCCAGGGTGCCTTCGACCTTCTCACCATTCACGACTGTGCCGTTACCGCTACCCAGGTCTTCAATGAAGTACCGGGTGCCATTCTTGTAAACCCGGGCGTGGCGGCGGGACACCATGTTGGATTCGAGTTGAATCGCGCATTCTGGATGCCGCCCCATGACGGCTTCATCGCCGGTCAGTTCGTAGTTCTTCGCGTCGCCTCCCTGGAGTAACACGAGCTTCGCCATATCGCAGTCCTATGATTCCATTGCAAAAAACTGGTGGCAACGGATTTCGTCACCAAAAGATAATACCTGGTCAGCGCTCACCACCGAGACTTGCTCAAATCATTTCATCGCAATCAGACGTCTCAATGGCGATCATTGTTCCGCGGCTCGGCAGCTGATCTCGCCTAGAATCACCGAGAGCGAAACGAAAGCGAACCCGATTGTAAATTTGTGATGATATCCATGCAACGCGCCTTGTGCACACGCACATCTCTCGTGACGTCTTCAATCTCCCTGCAGAACAGTAAGTTCCGAGCGGCTTCGGGGATGAAACTTACAACATAAGTTTACCTCGCAGCAGGCGTCTATGCCCAGCCAGTGGCCTCCGGAGCCTAGCGTCGATCGGCCCGAGGGCGTTGCATCTCCGCGCGAAATTCGCGGATTACAATGCAAAAACCGACATAGTCATACACACCATGGGCAATAATCGGAGCCCACAAGTTCCCGCCAAATTCCTGCAGCAAACCGAGCACCCCGCCCAGTAAAGCAGCGACGATCACGTAGGTGGGGGTAATCGGATGTGCTAAACCAAACACGAGCGTGGCAATCAACCAGCCGGTCCGGGGCTGCAGCACTCCGCGAAACAGGATTTCCTCGCCAATCCCGGCAAACGCAGCCAAGGCGATCAGTTCCCAGGTCTGGCAGCAACTCAATGTCGGGGCCAACTGGTCCTGCACAAAGTCTTGAATACGCTTAAAAGGCAGAAAATCACTGTTCCAACTCACAAAAAACCAGAGGCTCATCAGCAGTCCGGCGAGCGTGCCCACGATGATCGCCCCGAGATTGGTTAAGCCGGAGATCGATCGCAGTGGATTCTGTTCGACTGGCAGTGGCCAAAGCGCATTCAGGATGACGGCGACGACCAGCAGGATAATCTCGGTGCCAATTCCCAGACGCAAGAACTTTTCGCGGTCCAACCGAAACCTCACTCTCAACGGGCAGTAATGCATCCTTGCTGCAGCGCGGGCACAGTGGCCTGCGTGACCACAACTACGCGGCGAGCGGGGCCACGTTTATGCGGTTGGAGCGGACGGCAAATCCGTTTCAGAACTGGGATCAGCGTCCGTCGCAGTCTCAAGGGGGGCCGCAGCAGCGGGCCGGAACCGGTGGAAGTGCAACATCATGCGATTGACGCGGTGGATTTCATCTGGTTGCCACGCTGGCGGCAGTTCGAAGTTCGCATGTTCGTCGCATCGCAAGACGAGTAATGCATCCGGTGCACACAGCACGGGGGTCCCCAACCGGGCCAGCGCCGCGTACAACAGTGAGTTCTGCTTGATCTTCGGCGTCAACCGGTACGGAGGATCGAAAAAAATCACGTCGTACGGAAAGAAGTCTTTGCAGGCCTCACCCTTGGGGTGAAACGAAGTCCGAAAGACGTCTGTCCGCCAGCAAACAGTATCTGCTTGTGCGCCCAGCATCTCGACGTTCGCCTTTAACAACTCATGAGCCGTCTGGTCCTGTTCGAAGAATACGACCGATTTGGCGCCCCGGCTGAGAGCCTCCAATCCCATCGTACCCGTTCCCGCGAACACGTCAGCGACCCGCGGCCCTAGATCCAGAATTGGCTGAATCCGGTCAAACAACGCGACTTTCGCCCGATCAGTGATGGGGCGAGTCGTATCGCCAGGGTTCGTCTGCAGCAGTCGCCGCCGGTATTTTCCGGACACAATACGCATTAGGTAGGACTTTTTGTCAGATGTCTGTACGGTTTCAGGAGGTCGCTGTGATACCAGCCGGATTTCCAGCCCGCAGCGCCCGCGAGTGGATCCTTAAAACCTACCTGTAAAAATCCACTCGCTGGCGCTGCGGGCTGGTTTTCCGTCGTCACGAACTATTCCTTGATGTCATAGACGAGCAGGATGTCCTGATCGCGTAAGAACAGTTTACCATGCGACACGACGGGATGCGCCCATGCGTCAGCGTTGCTGCGATCAGGTTGGTCAAATCGCCCCGTTTCGTTGTAGCCAGAGGGTGAAGCTTCGACCAGAGCCACCGGGCCTTTCTCACTCCGCACATACAAATAACCGTCTGCGCATGTGATGGAACCCTTGCCGACCGATCGATTTTCCCATTTCACATCACCGGTGGCCAAATCGAGACAGCGCACAACCCCCGGATCACTGGAACCGTAGACATAACCATTCAACAGGACCATGCCGCCGTGGTGACTTTCCATCTTATTAGTGTGGTATCCCGGGGTGGCCTCGACCTTCCGGCCTTTGGCCGCCAGCTTCACCATCGCGCCACCTTTTCCATAGCCCGAAGCGCTGAACACCATGTTGTCACCAAAGAGGGGTGACGAGCAGTTTGCGGTTCCATTGGCAGAAGCATCGTTGCCCCACAGGAACTCGCCGGTGTCGGCTTTCACACCGACCACGCCGATATGGATGAACTGGACATACTGACGAACGCCGTCCACTTCTGCGATGATCGCCGACGAATATCCTGCCGGAGATTTGCCCGGAACCATGGCCCGCCACATCGGCTTGCCGCTATTCTTATTCAGGGCCACGATCGTCCCGTTGCTGCCCCCCGGCGTACAGATCAGTCGATCACCGTCGATGAGGACTGATTCCGAGATCCCCCAGGTAATATTGTTTCCGCCAAAGTCCTGCAGAATATTCTTGCGCCAGTTCTGCTTGCCCGTGCGGGCATTCAGTGATGTCAGATCTCCATTGCCCCCCAGAGCATAAACCTGGCCTTCGTCATAAGTCGGCGTCCCGCGCGGACCATTGCCCGCCTGCAGCCGCGAAGCAGCACCGGTTTTCTGCTGCCAGACGATTTTGCCCGTTTCCAGGTCAAGGGCGGTGACCGCTTCGCTGGGGCCCACATTGCCCATGGTGTAGACCAGGCCATCAGCCACAGAAACCGACGCATAACCTTCGCCGAGGCCCTTGGCCTGCCAGGCGAGTTTCGGCCCCCCCGCCGGCCACGACTTCAGTAAACCGGTTTCGCGCGAGACATTGTCGTGTGCCGGGCCGCCGAAACTGGGCCAGTCTCCATCCCCCGATTTGCCCGTCCCGCCCCCGTCGGTGGAGTCCCCGGAGGACTTGGATGCACCAGGCTTCTTCGCGGGAGCCCCCTTCTCTCGAGCAGTTCCGGCAGCTGTCGGGCGGACATTTATTTTGGTGACAGTGTCGGAAGCATCGGTCGACACCGTCACCGCGGCACCTTCCACGAGAGCCTCGAAGTTGGATTTCTTGCCGTTGACCGAAATGGTTGCCTTCTCGGGAACCTCGAAGGTTTTTGTACCCGCGATCTTCGATCCGGCGACCACCACCGATCGCGCTTCCGCATCGACTGATTCGATTTTCCCAAAGAAGGTACCGGCCAGGATGGGTGCAGCCCAAATGAGTACGGCAAAAGAAAGTCCACAAACATACTTCTGCATGGTGCACCTCGCGAGCCAATATTGAATGTTGACGCAAAGAAATAAGGTATCCCATGGGACCCGAACGGTCCAGAGGGGCTGAACTGCTTTGAACTACAGATAACAGAAACGCATTACCCACGCGTGGCGAGACAATATGAGTGTCGGCCATCCCGAAGGAGGGGCGGTCAGATCTTAATGAGTTTCACTGTGCAAACTCTGCCTGATCGCCAATGTTGACGGTCCGCAACTGACATTCGGCCACCGAAAAAATCAGGCGATCAACGGTGCTCACGGTGCCGGCGTCGACGAGGCCGGGGCTGCTTGTCCGGGAAGCGCCCCTGCGGGGAGTGCTCCCGGGGGAATCTGACTCGCATCAAATCCAGCTGGCAGGCCGCCGCTGGTCCCCGGCGGACCGTTGTAAGTCGGCACTGCTCCCGCACCAGGCAGCCCCATGCCCCCCATACCGGGAAGCTTCTTCGACAGCGATTCGCCCACGGCCTTGATCTCGCTGGGGATCGTTGCCACAGCGACGACCTGGGCGCCGGTTTGATTGACCTTGATGCTGGCCAGACTCTTGTCCGCCAGTGAAATGACATCGTTGAGATCCATCAGTGTTAGCATCGTCTTGGTCTTCTCGAATTGCGCCTTCAGGTCCGTGAACATCGCTTCTACAGCGGTTTTCATTTCGCCCGCCCCGGCGCTGTCGGCACAGTTCACGATGATTTCAAAGTCGAGACGATCGGTCATCTTGATTCCGGCCACGCCGGCACGAAAAGACTTGTTCATCGCCTTCTCCAGTGCCTGCAATTGCGGCTGAGTGGCAGGGCTTTTAATGACGCTGTTGGGATCGTTCGGCCGGTCGGTGGCCAGGGCCATCAATAGCGTCATTCCTGGATTGACGACGTCAAACTCGCGGCGCCGGACCTGCTTCGTACCCTGGTCGATGATTTGCTTGATGTCAGCTTCCATGGCCAGCACCAGCACGGTCGCTTCTGGAAAATAGAACGCGTCGACCTGGCCCAGGCCAAAGCCGGCCGCGTGTTCGCCCAGCTTCTTGTGGTAGGTTTTCCCGTTATGAGTTTGGGCCGCGAACTTCGTCTTATCCGACGTGAATTTCTCGGACTGAATCGGCACAGCAGTTCGGACGACCGTGACGGTATGTGGATTCAGGGGAACTGCAGCAGGCCGGGGCATCTGCCCCATGGGATTCATGAGCTTATTCATACCGGAATCGGCCTGATCGACCTTGGAGCCGGTCGTAACGGAAACCGTATCCTTAAAATTGAATCCCAGGCTATTCCCCTGTGTTTCCAGCATCTTTTGCGCTTCTGGCTGCGCCATGGCGGACGACAGCAGGGGACTGGTGAGCATCTCCTGCACCTTGAGATGCATCACCATATTGGCGTCGGGGAGCAGATAAGTCATGTCGATCTTATTCGTCCCGGGATTCCCCACGAACTTGGCGACGACGACGATCATTCCGCCCAGTGACAGCAGCACGGCTGCGGCGATCCCGATAATGGCCCAGGGAATCTGGGCACCGGCGGATTTCTTCTTTTTCTTCGATTTTTTGCCAGACGACTTTGCTTTGGGAACCGGCTCTTCCTCTGGAAAATCTTCTTCACCACCGAAGTCATCCAGCAGATCATCGACCACTTCCAAATCATCTTCCGCCGGCAATTGAACCTTGAAGATCTCCTGGCATTTAGGGCACCGGACTTTCCTGCCGTCAGCCGAGCGGTCTTTCAATTTCAGACTGCCGTTGCAGTGCGGGCATTCCACCTTCAGAGGATCGGGCATCTCGGATGACTCCGCAACGAATTTAAAAATCAGGTAAACGCCAGAGAACTCGGCGATTGAACCCGAATTATGAACATGTCGCGGTCAGAATGCACGTGTGATCCCACTCCGGGTGAACAGGCATGACCGCATCCGGTGCGTTTGGTTATGCATTCTTCTGGTTCGGCATTCGGCTATTCTGCCTGCGTGCCTGCCTAGAACCAATGTCGTTTATCAACCGGGGTTAGAAGCGGCAAGTCGCCCAGATATCTGCGGATGTTCTCCAGCAGTGTTTCCAGATGGCGTTCAGCGATGTGTGTGGACGCGGCCGCCACGTGCGGAGTGAGGATGACATTCTCCATTTTCCACAGGGGATGATCGGCAGGCAGCGGCTCGATCTCGAACACGTCCAAGGCGGCGCCAGCGATGACTTGTTGCTGCAGCGCTGCTGTCAAATCTGCCAGGTCAACAATCGCACCACGGCCGATGTTGATCAGGATTCCGGATGCCTTCATCTCGGCAAACTGCGGAGTCCGAAACATCTTGAAGGTTTCGGGAGTGTGCGGGGCCGCGATCACCACGAAATCGCTCTCACCCAATAAACGTGGCAGTTGGGATAAATCCCAGACTTCCTCGAGAACGCCCGGCACCTCGCGTGGCTGGACATCCACACCGATGACGCGCATGCCAAATGCGGATGCCCGGCGCAGGATCTCGCTGCCGATGTGTCCCACACCGACGACCCCCAGCGTGCAGTCAGATAAGTGCATGTGCGCCTGGTCGATCCTGGTGACCAGTCCATTACCCGAGACGAAATCGGTCCGCGCCGATTCACCCCCGATCGGCTCCCAGCGGCACTGCGCCTGCAGCCGCAAATAACGGTGCAGATTGCGGGCAAAGCACAGGACAAATCCCATCACATGATCGGCAATAACATCAGAGAACAGGCCCCGCATATTCGTCAGCGTACAAGGGTGCTCCACCAGTTCGGGGAAGATGTAGTGCTCCAGGCTCGCGGTCGCCGTTTGCACCCATTCCAAACGCGCCGCAGCCTGCAGCAGAGGGGGAGTGATCTTGCCGAAGAAGGCCGTTGCCTCGACAATTTCCGCGCCCGCCTGCGCAGCGTTCTCAGCATTCACGACGATCATCCCAGGTTCGGCAACTTCGCGTATACGCAGCAAACGCTGTTCGTCGACGGCTGGGTAAATGACCATTTTGCGCATGGGTGGAGCTCCGGGTCAGTGAGGCGGGGGCGACAGGACAGCTGGAACTATTTTAACCGGGAACCACACGACTTTCGCTACCGATGAGGAGCAGTGAAGCCAGCAGACGCGGGAAGGTGATGTGGATCAAAGAAATAAAGAAAGCGTTCTGATCGGTTTCCCAGCCAGAACGCTTTCCTCGTAACCTCGATCATTAGTGCGGGCCAACGCCAACTCTCGTGATTACATCAAACACATTTTGCAGATTTCGTGCCACTCGCAGAAAACTAGTTTCTACCGATGGGAATCCGCTTTCCTTGACCGGCTGAGTGACGACGTCATCCACATTCATAGAAACCTCAAAATGAGGCAGTAGGTGACACGGAAAGGTGGCAAAGAAAAAAGAAAGCGTCGTGAGGACGAATCCAACACAACGCTCCTTTTGTAGTCGTGATCATTAGTGCGGGCCAACGCCAATTCTCCTGACTACAGACGAAATGAATTGCATGCCGCGTGCCATACCCCGTTAAATTGTGTTTTTGAGGTGAAAACCTTTATCCTGCAGAGGTTTATGCCAAAAAAGAAAGCGTCCGAAGGGTTAAACCCTCCGGAACGCTTTCTTGGAGACCGCTGACAATTAGAGTGGGCCGACGCTAACTGTCCTTGGCCTCCA